>NZ_FR878142.1:104026-106960 GCF_000434315.1 Eubacterium sp. CAG:156
TCAGAAGGTGGAATATCTTGTGGCAGCACTTGGAATACAGTTAGCAGGAGCTGCATATCTTCCTCTTGAAAAAGCAGTAAAAGATGATAGAATTCTTGAAATTATGAAGTTTGTTGAGGCAGATGTTTATGTGGCAGAAAAACCTGTGAATAATGAAAATGTGAAAAATATAAGCTTAAAAGAATTGCTTAAAATTGTGACGGATAAGACAAGCCCAATAGAAACATTTGAAATGCCTAAGTCGAATCAGTTGGCCGAGATTTTATTTACAACAGGTACAACAGGAAAATCAAAAGGAATAGAAGTTACATTTAAGACAGATATTGCTATTGCACAAAATGTTATAGACAGCGTTGAAATGGGCAAAGATGAGGTGGAATTGCTTTCAACTCCGATTAATCATTCTTTAGCAATTAGAAGATTTTATGGAGCAATGTACAATGGAAGTACAGCCATTTTGACAGACGGCTTTGTATTTGTGGAAGATTTCTTTAAGCTGCTTGATAATTATAAAATTACAGCTATTACATTTGTTCCTGCAATATTAGATATGGTTTTAAAATTTGCAAAAGATAGATTTGCAACATATGACAGTCAGTTTAATTATATTCAAATGGGTTCAGCACCATTGTCAGAAGCAGATAAGGAATTATTAACTAAGATGTTTCCTACTGTAAGACTTTATAACACATATGGTGCTACAGAATCAGGGTGTACAGTAATCCTTGAATTTAATAAATATGCTGATAAGAAAAACTGTATCGGAAGAACTACAGTTAATACTACAATTTTCTTTGTGGATGAAAATAGAAACGAGATTGAAGCATCATTTAAAAATCCGGGATATATGGCATTTAAGGGTGACATGAATATGCGCGGATATTATAAAGAGCCTGAAATTACAAAGGAAGCATTGGAAAATGGAAACATTTACACAAATGATTTAGGATATGTTGGAGAAGATGGTCTCGTATATCTTCTTGGAAGAAAAGGTGATGTTATCAATATGGGTGGACTAAAGATTGCTCCTACGGAAATAGAAGAAGTTGTTGTAACGCATGAAAAAATCAAAGATTGCGCATGTATTCCTATTAAAGATGAAATTACAGGTGAAGCACCAAAACTTTTTGTCGTAATGAATGAAGGATGCGAATTTGATCAGAAAGAAATTGCAAAATTTATGCTAAATAAGCTTGAAGCGTTTAAAGTTCCAAAAGTTTTTGAAGTTATAGATGAAATTCCAAGAACTTTTAATGGAAAAATAATACGAAAGAAATTAAAAGAATTAGACATGCAGTAATGATATCATTTGTCATAAGTAATGTATATTTTATTTCAGATGACGTGGGTTCAACAATATGGATTATAATGACATTGAATCTAACAGTGTGAAAAAAATATGGAATCAAATAACCCCCTCCTATGCTAATGAGATAATGGCAGTATGTGCCAGGCTCAGCATAGGAGGGGTTTTATTTTTGAAATAGCAAGAGCAATCTGGTAAGAAAAATAGAAAAGACGTGTTTGTAACAAGATATTCATGCTATAATACACAATGATTATAATAGCTGTGTGCGAAATAATGTTAGGAGGGCAATTATGAGGTTATTTGGTAAAAATAAGTACATAAAAATGGAGTTACCATTTTGTTACATAAAAAACAAAGAGGATATAGAAGCAGGTGGAATCACTATTGAAGCTTACGGTGAAATTGATGGTGAAATGAAATTTTTATCTGCTACATTTGTTTTGTCTGACTTAAAAATGTATGACCGTAATGATTATGAGGATATGATTAAAGTTTTGGAAGAAACAAAAGATAAAAAAGTAATTGTAAATTTGAAGTATAAAAAAGGACGATTAATAGGTTTTAATTTAGATGGTGAGTCTTTGGCAAAAAATCTCAATGATGAAAGGTTTAATAAGATAGAGATTTTGATTACGGGAATTGACGATAAAAGTGCAGCTAATAAAGGAGTTTAAAATTATGAGAAGAAATAAATATGATATTAAAGTTTATACACGCTATTATATGCGTCTTGTTGTACTTTTTTCTATTCTCTTTATTGGAGTACTTTGGGGACCAATTAGTTTGTACTGCATTGAAAAAAAGCCGGTTAATGTCTCAATAATAGCATCAATTTTTTTCATGATTTTCTTTGGTGGAATAGCACTGTTTCAATATATAGCATTTGCACCCAAATTATATGTTTATGGCAATAAGATTGTTATAAAAAAGTGGTATGGATTAAGAAGAAAATATTATGTTCAAGACATTGACAAAGTTATTTTTGAAAAAAGTGAAGGCAAGATTGTTACAATACAAATCATATCAAGTATTAGTAAAGATAAATACATTGATACAGTGGAAAATTTTGACAAACTGTTAAATTATTTACTGAAAAAAGTTGAAAAAGAAAAAATGGAATGTTACATATTGGGAACAAAAGAAGAGGCTGAAATATGATATCGTTGAAAATCTTGAGGTGTCTGATATGGATGTTTATTGGACCGTATTAACTCCATTAATCAATAGTTAACAATAAAAATGAGGTAAGGAGCACTATTGGTAGAGAATATGCAAGATATAATAAACGAGATAATTAAAAAATTTGAAATAGATGTAAATAAGCGATGTTATAGCAAAATAAGGAGTTGTTATGGAACAAAAAATACTGACATTAGCAGAAAAATGGGAAATAGATGCTCAGGCGTACAGAGACGGTGCTTCTGTTATAACAGCATCTCCTCAGTGCGAAAAATGCAGATATGATATTGCTGGTAATGCTATGAATTGTAAAAAATATAGAATAAAGCACAAACCGGATTATGTTCTATTTTGTGAAAAAGAGTGTAAATATTTTGAAAGTAAAAACAGAATAGAATTTGATATTTATACAGATAAAGATAATTCATTATATGGCGGCATATTGG
>NZ_FR878143.1:0-31127 GCF_000434315.1 Eubacterium sp. CAG:156
CTGTCTACTTGACAGGGAGCATATCAATGTCTGTCGGATTTTTATTTCATCAAGCTTGATCAGCAATTTCGTAAATTAATTCTTTAGATAAGTCCCAACCTAAACATGGATCAGTAATAGATTTACCATATGTATGTTCAGATAATGGCTGATTTCCGTTTTCAATATAACTTTCAATCATAAGACCTTTAACGAATTTCTTCATGTCGTCAGAATGTTTTCTGTTATGCATTACTTCTTTAGCTATTCTAATCTGTTCTAAATAGTTTTTGTTTGAATTAGAATGGTTTGTATCAATAATAACTGCAGGATTTGCAAATCCCTTGTCCATATATGAATCATGTAAATTAATTAAATCTTCATAATGATAGTTAGGGATGCACTGACCGTATTGGTTTACGGCACCTCTTAATATAGCGTGTGTTAAATCGTTTCCGGATGTCTGAACGTCCCATCCTCTATAGATGAAAGAATGACCACATTGTGCAGCTTCAATTGAATTTAACATGATTGAAATATCTCCACTTGTTGGATTTTTCATTCCGACAGGAATGTCAATTCCACTTGCAGTTAAACGATGCTGCTGATCTTCAACAGATCTTGCACCAATAGCTACATATGATAAGCAATCTGAAAAATATCTGTAATTTTCAGGATATAACATTTCATCTGCTAAAGGTAACTTAGTATCTTCCATTAACTTTAAGAATAACTGTCTTATTGTGATTAACCCTTGAAGCAAATCAGGTTTCTTTTCAGGATCAGGCTGATGTAACATACCTTTATATCCCTTACCTGTTGTACGAGGTTTGTTTGTGTAAACTCTTGGAATGATAAGAAGTTTATCTTTAACTTCTTCCTGAATTTTAGCAAGTCTTGAAATGTAGTCTTCAACAGCTTCCTGATTGTCAGCTGAGCAAGGACCGATGATTAATAAAAATTTGTCAAGTTCGCCTGTGAAAACTTTGCGAATTTCTGCATCGTTTAATTCTTTTTGTTTTGCAACTTCATCTGACACCGGATACATTGTTTTGATTTCCAATGGAGTCGGAAGTTTTCTGAAAAATTCATAACTCATAATTTTGCTCTCCTTTAGTAAAAGTCGTTATAGGATGTATGGGAATAAAATTATTTCTGATTTAATCAGAATAAAAATGCTGATTAAATATAATCAACTTACTTGTTAGAAAATGCTTTTATTCAATGCATTTTTGATTAAAAATAATCAATTATAAGATAAAATTCACCATATAAGGTAATTGAAGGTTACCCATCGCTAACGCTCATTATACCATATAAATTTAATTCTTCAATAAAGAAAAAATATGCCATCATATTTTTATTTTAAAAGTAAAAGTAGTATAATAAACATATAAAATGATGTAAAAAGTTAGATTAAGATTAATTTGTCTACACATCTAGAGCGATATTTTGTTTGTGGAGGTGGTTTAAATGTTAAACAGAGTAATTTGGATTATATTAGATAGTGCAGGTATAGGTGAACTTCCGGATGCTGATAAATTTGGAGATGAAGGTGCTGACACATTTGGACATATTTATGAATCAAAAGAGGGGTTTGGACTTCCTAATTTAGAAAAACTTGGGATTGGGAATATACAAGGTGTAAATAAAAATATTAGAAATGTAGTAAATCCTGTTGGAATATATGGTAAAGCTATGGAGAAATCTAAAGGAAAGGATACAACAGTTGGTCATTGGGAAATGACGGGGATAATTACGGAGACTCCTTTTAAAGTATATCCAAATGGTTTTAATGAAAAAATAATAAATAAGTTTATAGAATCTTCAAATTTACCGGGTATATTATGTAATAAGGTTGGTTCGGGAACGAAAGTAATAGAAGAATATGGAGTCGAACATATTAAGACGAAGAAACCAATTGTATATACCTCAGCTGACAGTGTTTTTCAGGTGGCGTGTCATACATCTGTTTACAGCTTGGATGAATTATATGAAATGTGTGAAAATGCCAGAAAGATTCTTTGTGGAGATGATAGCGTGGCAAGAGTAATTGCCAGACCATTTGATGGCAATCCGGGAAACTTTGTAAGAACAAGCGATAGAAGAGATTTTTCAGTTAAACCATCAGACTCTAATTTGCTTAAAATATTACAAAACAATGGAATTAGTGTTACGGCAGTTGGAAAAATAAATGATATATTTTGTGGAAGCGGAATAGAAAAGGCAATTCATACAACGGATAATATGGATGGCGTAAATAAAACATTAGATGAAATGAAAGAACTAGAAAAGGGGCTTATATTTACAAATTTAGTAGAGTTTGATTCAAAATGGGGACACAGAAGAAATGTAGAAGGTTATGGACAGGGACTTATTGATTTTGATAGCAGATTGCCTCAAATAATTGATAATTTAAGGAATAATGATTTACTTATAATTAATGCAGACCATGGCTGTGACCCTACTTTTAAAGGAACTGATCATACAAGAGAATATATTCCTGTTATTGCATATTCTAAGAATTGTAAAAATGGAGTAGATTTGGGAATATTGAATTCATTTTCTGATATTGGAGCTACAATAGCAGAAATATTTGGTGTAAAAATAAGCAATGGTGAAAGTTTTTTAAATAAAATTCTTTAGCATTGTTTTAGTTGAAAAATATAATGATTAGAGTACAAAAATGGATTTTGCTATTTGAGGATGTGTTTGCATTATTCCCATTTTGATATTATATCATATGATTTTAGAGGATTGAATAGGAGGGTACTATATGGGAAAACAATATCATATACAGGTAGATGAAAATGACGTTGGAAGATATGTAATTCTTCCGGGAGACCCGGGCAGGTGTGAAAAAATAGCATCTCATCTAGATGATGCAAAGTTTATAAGCAGAAATAGAGAATTCGTTACGTATACAGGATATTTAGAAGGGAAAAAAGTTTCTGTTACTTCAACAGGAATTGGTGGCCCTTCAGCTGCAATAGCAATGGAAGAACTGGTTGCGTGTAAAGCGGATACATTTGTGCGTATAGGAACCTGTGGCGGAATTAACATGAAAGTAAAATCAGGAGATTGTGTTATTGCAACCGGAGCTATTAGAAATGAAGGGTTAAGTAGAGAATATGCACCAATTGAATTTCCAGCTGTTCCAGATTTTTCTATTGCAACTGCATTAGTTAATGCTTGCAAAAAAAATAAAATAGTGTATCATTGTGGAGTGGTACAATGTAAAGATTCTTTTTATGGACAGCATGCACCTGAGCGAATGCCGGTGTCTTATGAACTGTTAAATAAATGGAAAGCATGGAAACGTTTGGGAGTGCTTGCAAGTGAAATGGAATCAGCTGCATTGTATACAGTTGCAGCGACTTTAGGCGTTAGATGTGGTTCTGTGTTTAATGTAGTATGGAATCAGGAAAGAAAGAAGGCAGGATTTGTAGAAGAGGACTGTCTTAATACCGAAAAGGCTATAAAAGTTGCTGTAGATGCTATAAAAATTTTAATAGAGGAAGACAGGGATGTTAGATAACATTAAAAAAGCAAAAGAGGAATTAATTAAAGTAAAACATTTTTTTAAGGAAACTTATAATAAACATATAATTTATATGTATATTACTGTTGCATTACTAGTTAATCTTATTATTGAAATGTTGGCAAGAGGTTCTTTCCTAAAAGGAATTTTTTATCTTATTTCAAGCCCATATGTTTTTATATGTAATTCGATAATAATTTTAATGACGTTGTCAGTTACATTACTGATGAGACGAAGATTTTTTGGTATATCAATTATATCGATTGTTTGGATTATATTTGGTATAGCCAACTGTGTATTGCTATCGTATAGAGTTACACCATTTACTGCGGTAGACATGATGCTTATTGATAGTGCATTGGATGTAATGAATAAATATTTAAATACTTTTGCATACATACTTATTATAGCTTTAGCGATTTTAGCAGTTGTAGGATTAGTATTTGTTTGGATTAAAGTACCTAAAGTAAATCATAAAATTAATTATGTTCGTAACATAATAGCAATAGCAATTATATGGGTGATAGGTTTTGGCGCAATTAATTTAGGAATTGCTTCATCATTATTGTCAGCTAAATTTGGAAATCTGGCTGACAGTTACAGAGACTATGGTTTTGTTTACTGCTTTACTAACAGTTTGGTTAATACAGGTGTAGATAAGCCGGCAGACTATTCAGATAAAACAATAAAAAGTTTGACTGCAGATGTAGAAGAAACGAAGGTAAAGAAAAAGCCTAATATAATATTTTTGCAGTTAGAGTCATTTTTTGATATTAACAATATGACAAATATAACTTTTTCTGAAAATCCGGTTCCATATTTTGAAAGCCTGATGGAACAGTATCCAAGTGGATATTTAGATGTTCCAATTGTAGGTGCAGGAACTGTAAATACAGAATTTGAAGTTATGACAGGAATGAATCTGGATGATTTTGGCCCTGGTGAATATCCTTTTAAAACAATTTTAAAAGAGACAACATGTGAAAGTATAGCATATAACTTAAAGGAATATGGTTATGCTACTCATGCAATTCATGATAATACAGCAACTTTTTATAGTAGAAATGTAGTATTTTCAAATTTAGGATACGATACATTTTCAAGTATAGAAACAATGAATATTGATGACTTTACTCCTATGGGTTGGGCAAAAGATTATTTCCTTACAGATGAAATAGTTGCAGCACTTGACTCTACAGAAGGACAGGATTATATTTATACAATTTCTGTACAGGGACACGGAAGTTATCCTACTGAAGGAGACTATGATTATCCGATTACTGTAAGTGGATTAGATGATCAGGCAAAGACAAATCAGTATCAGTATTATGTTTGGCAGATAAATGAAATGGATAAATTTATACAGAAACTTGTGGAAACTCTTTCTAAGAGAGATGAAGATACAATATTAGTTATGTATGGAGATCATTTGCCAAGTTTAGGTATAACGGAATCAGAACTTGTAAATGGTGATGTATATCAGACACAGTATGTTATCTGGTCTAATTTTAAGACAAAATACGAAGACGAAGATATAGAAGCATACCAGTTACAGTCAAAAATTCTTGGCGGATTAAATATGACTGCAGGTACAATCAATAATTATACACAAAAGCACAAGAATGATGATGATTATGCAGATGGTTTACAAAATCTTGAATATGACAGCTTGTATGGGGATCATTTGCTTTATGGTGGTGATAATCCATATGTAGCAACAGATATTCAGTTTGGTCTTACAAAGGTGTCTGTTTCATCAATTTCGCCAATGAATGATGGAAGTGGAACAGTTTATATTTATGGAAAGAACTTCACAAATTATAGTAAAGTTTATATAAATGACGAAAAAGTTTCTACTGTATTTATTGATGACAGCACATTAATGATAAATTATGGCGATTTGAAAGATGGAGACAGTTTCTCTGTATACCAGCAGAATTCAGATACTCATGTGTTGAAGAAGACAGATCCGATTATTTTTGAATCGGAAAATCTGGCAATGCCACAGGAAGAAACAACAATTCCTGAGACAACCGTACCTGAAACTAAGAAAAATAGAAAGAATAAAAAAAATAAAGAATAATTTTAATGAAACTCCATTACAATGTTATATAGGTTGTAATGGAGTTTTTTATGAAGAAAATAATTATATACATACTTTGTGTTTGTCTAATGTTTACATTTATCTTTAGTAAAAGTGTCTTTGCAAAAAACAACAAAAATGAAACTGTTGAAAATTCATCAATAGAAAAAGAAATAACAGCTAAGGCGGCAGTACTGATGGAGCCTGAATCTAAAACAATTTTGGTAAACAAAAATGGGGATGAGAAATTATGTCCGGCAAGTATAACAAAAATAATGACGCTATTACTTATTTTTGAAGAATTAGAAGCGGGTAAAATTAAATTGGATGATATGGTAACGACAAGTGAACACGCAAAAAGCATGGGTGGTTCACAAGTGTTTTTGGAAACAGGAGAACAGCAAAGTGTGGAAACACTAATTAAATGTATTGTTGTTGCGTCAGGAAATGATGCCTCGGTTGCCATGGCTGAATACATAGCCGGTTCTGAAAGCGAATTTGTTGATAGAATGAATAAAAAAACTAAAGAACTAAATATGAATAATACTAATTTCGAAGATTGTTGTGGACTTACGGATTCTGATAACCATTATTCGAGTGCAAATGATGTGGCGATTATGTCTTCAGAATTAATTACAAAATATCCGCAGATATTTAAATATTCAACAATATGGATGGAAACCATAATTCATAAAACGGATAAGGGGGAAAAGGAGTTTGTTCTGTCAAATACAAATAAATTACTTAAAACAAATGATTGCATAAAGGGGTTAAAGACAGGAAGCACATCAAAAGCAAAATATTGCGTATCTATTGTAGGACAGAAAAATGATGTCACATTGGTGTCGGTAATAATGGCAGCGCCTGACTATAAAACAAGATTTTCTGAGTCAGAAAAACTGATTAATTATGGATTCTCAAAATGCAAATTTTATAAGGATGAAAATGTGCATAAAAGTAATGTGAAAATAAAGAATGGTAAAAAAGAATACGTAAAATCAGGGGTTAAAAATAAATTTTCATATGTAGAAATCAAGGACAGAGATATTAGCAACATTAAAAGCAAAGATAAGATTAAAACTAATATTAAGGCTCCGGTTAAAAAGGGGGATAAACTTGGTGTATGCGAATATTTTATTGACAAAGAAAAAATAGGAGAAACAGAAATAATATCGTATGAAAATGTAGAGAAGAATAATTTTATAACAGAATATTTAAAAATGTTTAAAAATGTATTTAGATGCTGCATTTAAAAATGAGTTGAAAAAATATATGAATTTATGTAAAATTAACAATGATATTAATTTGAAAGAGTAAGATACATGGAATTAGAAGTAAAACTTGAAGTGTTTGAAGGACCATTAGATTTGCTTTTGCATTTGATAGAAAAAAATAAAGTAGACATTTATGACATACCTATTGTTGAAATTACAAGACAATATTTAGAGTACGTAAGTAAATTAGCAGAAGAAAATCTTGACCTTGCCAGCGAATTTCTGGTAATGGCATCAACGTTAATTGATATAAAATGTAAAATGCTGTTGCCTAAAGAAGTTGATGAAGATGGTGAAGAAATTGATCCGAGAGCAGATTTGGTTCAAAAATTAATCGAATATAAAATGTATAAATATGCAGCTATAGAACTTAAAGATATGCAGCTTTATGCGGGAAAGTCACTATATAAAGAACCGACAATTCCTGAAGAAGTTGCAAAATATCAACCGCCTGTAGATTTAGATGAAATTTTAAAGGATGTTGATTTAAATAAGTTAAAAGAAATTTTTGATACAGTAATTAAACGCCAGATAGATAAGATTGACCCTGTAAGAAGTAAATTTGGTAAAATTGAAATGGAGGAGGTCAGCCTTACTGATAAAATAACTTATGTGAAAAAAGTAGCTGTAAAAAAGCATAAATGCAGCTTTAAACAGTTGCTTGAAAACCAGACATCAAAAATGGAAGTTATAGTTACATTCCTGGCAGTATTAGAACTGATTAAAGTGGGAGAGATTAATGTAAGTCAGGAAAAGACATTTGATGATATAATTATTAGCACAAAGGAATGAGTAGGTGTAAGATTTAATGGAAACAAATAATTATGAAGCTGCCATAGAAGCAATATTATTTACTATGGGAGAATCAGTAGAAATAGATAAGATTGCAAAGGCCTTAGAATTAACTAAAGCTCAAGTTAAAAAGATTGTTGCAAATATGCAGAAGGAACTTGAAAGTGATTCAAGAGGAATTAGAATAATCGAGTTAGAAAATGCATATCAGTTATGTACTAAACCTGAAATGTATGATTATTTAATAAAAGTTGCAAAGCAACCAAGAAGACAGGTGCTTACGGATGTAATGATGGAAACACTTTCTATTATTGCATACAAGCAGCCGATTACAAAATCTGAGATTGAAAGTATCAGAGGAGTAAAAAGTGATTTTGCAGTCAATAAACTAGTTGAATACGAATTGGTTCAGGAGGTTGGAAGATTAGATACTCCGGGTAGACCGTTACTTTTTGGTACTACAGAAGAATTTTTGAGAAGGTTTGGAGTTGACTCTTCAGAAAATCTACCTGAGATTAATCCTGATGTTATAGAAGAAATAAAAGAAGAAGCAGAAAAAGAAGTTTCTCTTAAATCAAATGACTAAAAGATAAAGTAGCAAAGAAGCTGGAATATAAATCTGGCTTCTTTATTTTTTTAATTAGTATGTAAAATATGACCAGGGGGAGTTATGACTAAAAAAAGTATTTATAGATTGATAAGTTTTTGCATAACGATAATTATCGCATGTAATATACTTTGTATTTGTAAAATAAATGCTGATGAGGAAAAAGTAGTAAAATACGCAAAGTCTGCTGTTTTAATAGATGGGGACTCAGGTAGAATTTTGTATGAAAAATCTGCACACAATAAAGTGTCTGTGGCAAGCACGACTAAAATTATGACATGTATATTAGTAATCGAAAATGGAAATCTTGGTGATATGGTTACTCCGTCTGATTATGCGATAGCTATGCCAAAGGTTAAAATGCATTTAGACTCAAAAGATAAATATAAACTTGAAGACTTACTATACGCAATGATGTTAGAGTCATATAATGATGTCGCTGTAGCAGTCGCTGAGCATATAGCTGGAAGTGTTGAAAAATTTGCAGAGTTAATGAATATTAAAGCAAAAGATATTGGAATGAAGGATACAAATTTTGTTACACCAAATGGGCTTGATGCCAAAAATCAATATTCAACTGCTTACGATATGGCTCTTTTAGGCATGTATGCAACAAATAATGAACTGTTTGTAAAAATCACAAATACAAGAAACTATTCTTTTGTAAGCGAAAACGGAAGAAGAGTTTCTGTAAGTAATAAAGATGCGTTTCTAGATAAAATGAGTGATGCAATAGGTATAAAGACAGGATTTACAGGAAATGCAGGATATTGTTTTGTAGGTGCTTTAAAAAATGAAAATAAAAAACTAATTTCATGTGTTCTTGCATGTGGATGGCCACCTAATAAAGGATATAAATGGAATGACACTTTAAGCTTAATGAAATATGGTGAAAATTATAATTATAAAGAAATAGTCGATATACAGAATGATTTTGTTAAATACGATGTTAGGAATGGGGTAGAAAATATATTAAATACATATACGAATGAAAAATTTGGATTGCTGCTTAAAAATGACGATAAAGTTGATAAAAAGATAGTAATATCCAAAAAGAATGCACCAATTTTTAAGAATGAAGTTGTTGGATACGAAAATATATATGTAAATAATATTAAAATAAAAGCTATAGAGATTAAGGCAAAACATAATATTAAAAAGTATGAATTTAAATATTGTTTAAAAAAATTTTTTTTGATATTTTTTTCTTTAATTTAAATGGAATAGGTGTAGTGATATACAAGATTTTAAACGCCAATGATATAAATTAAAATGTTTTACTTTAATATTTATATGTGGTATATTTATACCAAATTTGTTTTTTAAAAATAGTATATTTTAAATAAACAAATTGATATTAATAGATACAATCTCTTATTATTGATTAAAAGTAGCAGGAAGAACAGGAGAGCTTATGAAGTTTACAAAGATGGAAGGTTGCGGAAATGATTATGTTTACGTAAACGGATTTGAAGAAAAAATTGATAATCCCAATGAAGTTGCTATAGCAGTTAGTGACAGACATTTTGGAATAGGTTCAGACGGACTTATAATAATTAATCCATCAGAAGTAGCTGATTTTAAAATGTGTATGTACAATGCTGACGGTTCAGAAGGAAAGATGTGTGGAAACGGAATCCGTTGCGTGGCAAAATATGTTTATGATTTTAAACTAACAGATAAAGATGTAATAACAGTTGAAACTTTATCAGGAATTAAGACTTTAAAATTAAATGTTGAAAATGGAAAAGTTAAAACTGTCAGAGTAAATATGGGAGCACCAATTCTTGAGTGCGATAAAGTCCCGGTTAAATATGACGATGAAAAGATGATTAATAAGCCTGTAAAGGTAGATGGAAAGACATTTAACATAACATGCGTTTCAATGGGTAATCCTCACGCAGTTACATTTATAAATGATACAGATAATCTTGAAATAGAAAAAATCGGACCTAAGTTTGAAAATAATGAAATTTTCCCAGATAAAGTAAATACGGAATTCATTCAGATTATTGATAAGAAGACAGTAAAAATGAGAGTGTGGGAAAGAGGCTCAGGTGAAACTTTTGCATGTGGAACAGGAGCTTGCGCAAGCGTAGTTGCAAGTGTGTTAAACAGACTTACAGAAAATAAGGTAACTGTAAAACTATTAGGTGGAGAATTAGAGATTGAATATAATCAGGATGAAAATACTGTATATATGACAGGACCTGCAAGAGCTGTTTTTACGGGAGAATATGATATATAAAATGAAAGGAACATTAGACTGTTAAGTCTATGCATGGAAAATAATATGAAATTATCAGATTTACTCACAGATATAGAATATGTGCTTGTACAGGGCAATTTAGATATTGATATAAATAATATAGTGTATGATTCAAGAAAGGCACAGAAAGATGATGTGTTTGTGTGCATAAAAGGAACAGGCGTAGATGGGCATAAATTTATACCACAAACAATTGAAAAAGGAGTTACGGCTTTAATAGTTACTGATGAAGTTAAGGCCCCTGAAAATATAACTGTTGTAAAAGTTAATGACGACAGAAAAGCGCTAGCTTATATGTCTGCTGCCTATTTTGGATATCCTGCTAATAAATTAAAAACAATTGGAATAACAGGAACTAAAGGAAAGACAACAACTACATATATGATACGTCAGGTATTAGAAAGTGTTGGAATAAAAACAGGCTTAATTGGAACAATAGAAACAATTATTGGAGATAAAAAAATACCTGCAAGCAACACAACGCCTGAATCATATGTTGTACAACAAAGTTTTGCAAAGATGGTTGAAGAGGGATGCGAATGTGTTGTTATGGAAGTATCATCTCAAGGACTAAAACAAAACAGAGTTGCAGGAATTCAATTTGATTATGGAGTTTTTACAAATATAGAACCAGATCACATCGGTCCTAATGAACATGCAGATTTTAACGAATATGCACATTGTAAGGGATTGCTTTTAAAACAATGCAAACATGGAATAATAAATGCAGATGCGGACTTCTTAGATAAGATATTAGATGGTCATACATGTGATATTGAAACATACGGCATTGATAATGAATGTGATCTTAAGGCTAATGATATTGAATTGTTTACAAAACCGGGATGCTTATGCGTATCTTATAATTTATCAGGAGAATTATCATTCCCTGTAGAAATTCATATACCCGGAAAATTTAGTGTATATAATTCATTATGTGCTATTGCTATATGCAAACATTTTACTAACAGCATTGAAGATATTAAGAAGGCTTTGATTGATGTAAAAGTTAAGGGAAGAGTTGAAATTATTCCGGTTTCAAAGAGATTTACATTAATGATTGATTATGCTCATAACGCTATGAGTTTAGAAAGTTTAATTACGAGTCTTAAAGAATATAATCCGAAAAGAATAGTTACATTATTTGGCTGTGGTGGAAATCGCTCAGCTGAAAGAAGATTTGAAATGGGAGAAGTTTCATCTAAATTATCAGATCTAACAATTGTTACATCTGATAATCCTAGATTTGAAGAACCTATGGATATTATAAATGATATTATTACGGGAATTAAGAAAGCTGATGGAGAATATGTTGTAGTTCCGGATAGAAAAGAAGCAATAAAATACGCTATTGTTAATGCAAATGATGGAGATGTTATTGTTCTTGCTGGAAAAGGACATGAAGATTATCAGGAAATTAAAGGTGTAAAATATCCGATGGATGAGAGAGTTCTTATTGATGAAATTATCAATGAAGATGAAGTAAAGAAAATATTATAAATAAGACGAAAGAGAGATTGATATGTGTGGAATATGTGGATTTGCAGGAAAAGTAAATAACAGCAGAGATGTTCTTAAAACTATGATGGATAAGATAGCACACAGAGGACCGGATGATGAAGGTATGTATGTAGACAATGATGTGGCTATTGGGCATAGAAGACTTAGCATTATTGATTTAAGTCATGGCGCACAGCCTATGTATAATGAAACAGGCGATATTGCAATTGTATTTAACGGTGAAATATATAATCACTTAGAAATCAGAAAGGATTTGATTGCTAAAGGACATACATTTGCAAATGACTCTGATACAGAATGTCTTATACATGGATACGAAGAATATGGTACAGAATTACTTGGAAAATTAAGAGGAATGTTTTCTTTTGTTATCTGGGATACTAATAAAAAACTTATGTTTGGTGCAAGAGATCACTTTGGCATAAAGCCATTCTATTATTCATTGTTTAATGATAACTTTATATTTAGTTCTGAAACAAAAGCAATATTAGAATTTCCGGGATTTAAAAAAGAAGTTAATGAAGAAGCTCTTGAACAGTATTTAAGTTTTCAGTATTCTGTTCTTCCTGAAACATTCTTTAAAGGAATATATCGCCTGCCGGCAGGACATTACCTTATATTTAAAGATGGAAAACTTGAAGTCCAAAGATATTTTGATCCAATGATGGAACCGGCAGAAAGTGGAGATTTAGAAAAAACAGTAGGTGAAATTGAGAATGTTGTTAAAGATACAATTAACGCTCATATGATTGCTGATGTAGAGGTAGGTTCACTTTTGTCAAGTGGTGTTGATTCAAGTTATGTCGTTTCGGAATTTCCGGGTAAGAAGACATTTACAGTTGGATTTCTTGATAAAAACAGTAAATATAATGAAATCAGATATGCCGAAAGTCTTGTAAAAGAATTAGGCAAGGAAAATTATAATAAAACAATTGACAGTGATGAGTATTTTAATTCAATTCCTACAGTTATGTATTATATGGATGAGCCTTTAGCAGATCCCTCATGTATAGCACTTTATTTTGTTGATCAGGTCGCTGCAGAACAGATTAAAGTTGTTCTTTCAGGTGAGGGTGCTGATGAGTTCTTTGGTGGATATAATATTTATCATGAACCTTTGTCTCTTAAAGGATATCAGAAACTTCCAAAAGGACTTAGAAAAGGACTCGCAGCTATAGCTAAAAAGTTACCTGATATAAAGGGAAGAGATTTTATAATCAGAGGCAGTAAAGATGTTGAAGAAAGATTTATTGGAAATGCCAATATGTTCTCAGTTGAAGAAAGGGAAAAGTATTTGAAACATCCAATTACTCATATTCCACCTAAAGATATTGTGGCTTCAACATATAAAAAAGTAGAAGGCTTAAATGATATTGCTAAAATGCAGTATATTGATACAAATTTCTGGTTACAGGGCGACATTTTACTTAAAGCAGATAAAATGAGTATGGCTCATTGTCTTGAATCAAGAGTTCCGTTCCTTGATGTAAAAGTATTTGATTATGCAAAGAAACTTCCAATAGATTTTAGATGTAATGAAGAAGCTACAAAGAGAGCTTTTAGAATTGCAGCCAAAAGACATTTACCTGAAGCTACCGCCAATAAAAAGAAACTTGGATTCCCGGTTCCAATCAGAGTTTGGTTAAAAGAAGATAAATATTACAATAAAGTATATGAAATGTTTACAAGTGATGTTGCAAATAAATACTTCAATACAGAATTACTTGTAAAATTATTAGAAGACCACAAGGCAGACAAAGCAGATAACAGTAGAAAGATTTGGACAATTTACGTTTTCCTTGTTTGGTATAACGTATACTTTGTTGAAGAGGATTTTAAACCTATTAATGATGAATGGGTTAAAAATAGAATAAAAACTGCCTAGAAATATTTGGAAAAATAACTTGATATTTGACTGAAAACAGTATAATCTATATAAGGCAGAAATTTGGTTGTAACACACAGATTACTGTGTGTAAATTATAATAAAATGGAGGACTGATTATGAGTACAACAGCAAAAGTATCAGCAAGACAGAGAATTGAATCTATTCTTGATGATAACAGTTTTGTTGAAATTGGAGCTTTAGTTAAGGCTAGAAGTACAGATTTCAACATCAAAACCAACGATACTCCATCTGATGGTGTAATAACCGGATATGGTATTGTCAACGGTAAACTTGTGTACATTTATAGCCAGGATGCATCAGTTATTGGTGGATCAGTTGGAGAAATGCATGCAAAGAAAATAGTTAATCTTTATAATATGGCTATGAAGACAGGTGCGCCTGTAATTGGACTTGTGGACAGCACAGGTTTAAGACTTCAGGAAGCTGTTGATGGATTAAATGCATTTGGAGAAATTTACTTAAAGCAGGCAATGGCTTCAGGCGTTATTCCAATGATTACAGCAGTATTTGGTAGCTGTGGTGGTGGATTAAGCGTTGTTTCTTCAATGGGAGATTTCACATTTATGGAAGGTGAAAAGGCAGAATTATTTGTTAACTCACCTAACGCAATTAATGAAAACCGTAAAGAAGTATGTGATAGTGCTTCTGCTAAATTCCAGAGCGAAAGCGGTACAGTTGATTTTGTAGGTACAGAATCAGAAATATTTGAAGGAATCAGAGACTTAGTTTCTATACTTCCATCAAATAATGAAAAGGCTGATTATGAAGAAGAATGTGAAGACGATTTAAACAGAGCGTGTGAAGGAATGGAAAATTGCGTTGAAGATACATTAATCGCAATTTCAAATATTTCTGATAATGGTTATGTATTCGAAGTTAAAAAAGCATATGCTCCTGAAATGCTTACAGCATTTATTAAAGTAAACGGAGCAACAGTAGGTGTAGTTGCAAACAGAACAAAAGTATATGATGATGATGATATGAATGTTGCTGCTGAATACGAAGCTAAATTAACAGTTGGTGGATGTAAGAAGGCTGCAGAATTTGTTGAATTTTGCGATGCATTCGGAATTGCAATTTTAACATTAACAAATGTTGATGGATTTAAGGCAACAATGTGTCAGGAAAAACATGGTGCTAAAGCAACTGCTAAACTTGTATACGCATTTGCTAATGCAACAGTTCCTAAAGTAAATATTTTAATTGGAAATGCAATGGGAAGCGCATATGTTGCAATGAACAGCAAGGCAATTGGAGCAGATGTTGTTTATGCATGGCCAACAGCTAAAGTTGGAATGATGGATGCTAAGAGTGCAGTACAGATTATGTATGCTGACGAAATTGAAAAGGCAGATGATGCATCTGTAATTATCAATGAAAAGACTAAAGAATATAACGAATTACAGTCTAATGTAATGTCGGCAGCTGCCAGAGGATATGTTGACAGCATAATCGAACCTGTTGATACAAGAAAATATGTTATTGGCGCATTTGAAATGCTCTATACAAAATATGAGAATCGTCCAGGTAAAAAACACGGCACAGTATAATATAAGGAGAGAAACATGAAAAAAATAATAAAATTGTTTTGTATCGTTTCTTGTCTGATGGTATGTTTTGCAGGTTGTGGAAAAGGTGATGATAAGGCTTCTTACAATGCACAGGATGTACGTGCTTATTTAGAAACTCAGGTTGCCGATATCTCTAAGGGAGAGGAAGAACCTGTTGATGACGAAACTGCTACATTCAAAAAAGAAGAAGGAATGTATAAGTCAGCTGTAGAATCTTGGAATAAATTAGCAGACGAATGTGGTAAGGCTACAGATTCAGTTTCTGATTTTGCTATAAATGAACAGAATGGCGAATTAGCCGTAACTGAAGTGATACAGTTTGAAGATAGAAAAGTGAATATTACTTCTACATTTGAAGAAAGCGATAATGGATATATTATGACAAGCTTGTCTTTTGACCCTATTTATTCAATGGGTGAAAAAATGGAACAGGCAGCTTTAAATACAGTAATGGGAATGGGAACAGTATTTGCTGTTTTAATTTTCATTTCAGCAATTATTTCATTATTTAAATTTATTCCGTCAATCATTGATTCTTTTGGTAAAAATAAGAAATCAGAAGAAAATAAAGAAACAGCAACAGAGTCAAAGGCTTCAGTTCCTGTTGTAGAACAACCGGTATCTGATGATGCGGAACTTATTGCAGTAATTGCAGCGGCAATTGCAGCGAGCGAAAACACAACAACAGACGGATTTGTAGTTCGTTCTATAAGAAAACGCTAGATACTTATGAATTATTTAGGAGGAAATAAAATGAAGAATTATACAATTACAGTTAATGGAAATGTATATGATGTAACAGTTGAAGAAACTGGAAGCACACCAAGTGCAGCTCCAGTTAGAAAAGCAGCACCAGCAGCTAAGGCAGCTCCTGCACCTGCAGCAGCACCAGCAGCAAGCGGA
Source organism: Eubacterium sp. CAG:156 (assembly GCF_000434315.1). Lineage (NCBI taxonomy): Bacteria > Bacillati > Bacillota > Clostridia > Eubacteriales > Eubacteriaceae > Eubacterium > Eubacterium sp. CAG:156. The sequence goes on from NZ_FR878143.1 coordinate 16,450, forward strand.
GCAGAAGGTTCAGTTAAGATTACAGCACCTATGCCTGGTAAAGTTTTATCTATCAGTGCAAATGTAGGTCAGGCTGTTAAAAGAGGCGATACAGTTTTAGTATTCGAAGCAATGAAAATGGAAAACACAGTTGTAGCTCCGGAAGATGGTACAGTTGCAAGCATTAGCGTTGCAGTTGGAGACAGCTTTGAAGCAGGTGCAGTTATCGCATCATTAAACTAATGGCCTTTTAGTCAGACTTGGAGGTAACATATGAATGTTTTAGATACATTGGAAAATTTGCTTAACCAGACAGCATTTATGAGTTTGACACCAGGAAACTACATAATGATTTTGGTAGCTTGTGTTTTCCTTTATTTAGCAATTAAAAAAGGATATGAACCATTATTATTGGTTCCTATTGCTTTTGGTATGCTTTTAGTAAATATGTACCCTGATATCATGCTTCATCCTGAGGATTCAGCAAACGGAACCGGTGGATTACTTTATTACTTCTATATTTTGGATGAATGGAGTATTTTGCCATCGCTTATTTTCCTTGGAGTAGGTGCGATGACAGACTTTGGTCCGTTAATTGCAAATCCAAAGAGCTTCCTTTTAGGAGCGGCAGCACAGTTTGGTATTTATTCAGCATATTTCTTAGCAATATTTATGGGATTTGGTGGAAAGGCAGCCGCAGCTATTTCTATTATCGGTGGAGCTGACGGACCTACATCAATTTTCCTCGCAGGTAAACTTGGACAGACAGCACTTATGGGACCAATCGCTGTAGCGGCTTATTCCTATATGGCGTTAGTTCCAATTATTCAGCCACCTATTATGAAGGCTTTAACAACTGAAAAGGAACGTAAAGTCAAGATGGAACAGTTACGTCCTGTTTCTAAACTTGAAAAAATATTATTCCCAATCGTTGTTACTATAGTAGTGGTAATGATTTTACCAACAACAGCACCTTTAGTAGGTATGTTAATGTTAGGAAACTTATTTAGAGAATCAGGTGTAGTAAAGCAGTTACAGGAAACAGCATCAAATGCGTTAATGTATATTGTAGTTATTTTACTTGGTACTAGTGTTGGTGCCACAACAAGTGCAGAAGCATTCTTAAATATGAGTACAATTAAGATTGTAATATTAGGATTAGTTGCGTTTGCTGTTGGTACAGCTGCAGGTGTATTATTTGGTAAATTAATGTGCGTTGCAACACATGGAAAAGTTAATCCGTTAATTGGTTCAGCCGGAGTTTCAGCCGTTCCTATGGCAGCCAGAGTTTCTCAGAAAGTCGGCGCTGATGCGGATCCTACAAACTTCCTGTTAATGCATGCTATGGGACCTAATGTTGCAGGCGTTATTGGTACTGCAGTAGCTGCAGGTACATTTATGGCAATATTTGGTATTTAATATTTATGGAGGATAAAATAATGGCAGAAAAAAGACCGGTAAAAATTACGGAAACAATATTACGTGATGCTCATCAGTCATTAATCGCAACAAGAATGCCAACAGAAGAGATGCTTCCTATCATTGATACAATGGATAAGGTTGGATATTATTCAGTTGAGTGTTGGGGCGGTGCTACATTTGACGCATCACTTAGATTCTTAAAAGAAGATCCATGGGAAAGACTTAGAAAGTTAAGAGATGGATTTAAAAACACTAAATTACAGATGTTATTCAGAGGACAGAATATTTTAGGATACAGTCATTACTCAGATGATGTAGTTGAATATTTTGTTCAGAAATCTATTGCAAACGGTATTGATATAATTAGAATATTCGATTGCTTAAATGATCTTAGAAACCTTGAAACTGCAGTTAAAGCTGCAAATAAAGAAAAAGGTCATGCACAGATAGCTCTTTCTTATACATTAGGAGATGCTTATACTCTTGACTACTGGAAAGAAACAGCTAAAAGAATTGAAGATATGGGTGCAAACTCATTATGTATTAAGGATATGGCCGGACTTCTTACACCTTATAAGGCAACAGAATTAGTTCAGGCATTAAGAGAAGGAACAGATATTCCTATCGACCTTCATACACATTACACATCAGGTGTAGCTTCAATGACATACTTAAAGGCTGTAGAAGCAGGATGTGATATCATCGATACAGCTATTTCACCATTCTCAATGGGAACAGCTCAGCCTGCTACAGAAGTTATGGTTGAAACATTTAAGGGTACAGAATATGACACAGGATTAGATCAGAAATTATTAAAAGAAGTTGCTGATTACTTTAAGCCATATAGAGAAGAGTGCCTTGCAAACGGATTATTAAATCCAAAGGTAATGGGTGTTAATATTAACACATTAATTTATCAGGTACCTGGTGGTATGTTATCTAACTTAGTTTCACAGTTGGATGAAATGGGTGCTTCAGATAAATTTGATCAGGTGCTTGAAGAAGTTCCTAGAGTACGTAAAGACTTTGGTGAACCACCTCTTGTTACACCATCTAGCCAGATTGTAGGTACACAGGCTGTTCTTAATGTCGTTATGGGAGAAAGATACAAGATGATTAACCAGCAGGCAAAAGATCTTCTTGCAGGTAAATATGGTCAGACTGTAAAACCATTTGATAAAGAAGTACAGAAAAAGGCAATTGGTGATGAAGAACCAATTACATGCAGACCGGCTGATTTACTTGAGCCTTCACTTGATAAGTTCGAAAAAGAATGTGCTCAGTGGAAACAGCAGGATGAAGACGTATTAACATACGCTTTATTCCCACAAGTTGCAAAAGAATTCTTTGAATACAGAGAAGCTCAGCAGACAAAGGTTGATCCATCTGTAGCAGACAAAGAAAACGGAGCATATCCGGTATAAATATAATTTGTGCAGAAGAGAGGCAGTTATTCTGCCTCTCTTTATAAGTTAAGGAGACTTATGAGTAAAGTAATGATAATTGGTGGTGGCGCTGCCGGAATGATGGCTGCTATTGCTGCTGCATATAACGGAAATGATGTAACGTTATTTGAAAAAAATGAAAAATTAGGCAAAAAAATCTTTATAACCGGAAAAGGAAGATGTAATGTAACAAATGCATCAGACATAGAGAATCATTTTAAAAATATTATAAATAATTCGAAATTTTTATATAGTGCATACAGTACTTTTGATAGTGAAGCAGTAATGAATTTGATTGAAAGTGCCGGAATAAAACTTAAAATAGAAAGAGGAAACAGGGTTTTTCCTGAAAGCGATAAATCGTCAGATATTATATACGCATTGAACAAGTTAATGAAAGATGCAGGTGTAAAGATAAGATTAAACACTGAAGTTAAATCTGTCGAAAAAAATGACAATAAAATTAAAATTGAATTAAATAATAAAAAATATGAAATTGCAGATAAATGTATAATTGCTACCGGTGGCTTATCATATAAGACAACAGGAAGTACCGGAGATGGATATAAATTTGCAAAAAAATTTGGACATACTATTATAGAAACGCATCCGTCATTAGTTCCGTTTAATATAACTGAGGGTTATTGTAGGGAATTGCAGGGATTAGCTTTGAAAAATGTTAAAGTTTCAGTATATAATAATGATAAAATGTATTTCTCGGATCAGGGAGAAATGTTATTTACTCATTTTGGAGTAAGTGGACCACTTATTTTAAGTGCGAGTTGCTACATAGCAGATAAAATAAATCCTCAAAATTGTGAAATCGTAATTGATTTGAAACCGGCGCTAGATAACGACACATTAGACAAAAGAATATTAAAAGATTTTAAAGAGAACATTAATAGAAATTTGAATAATTCATTAGATAAACTGTTGCCTAAAAAATTAATTCCGATTATTATTGATAATGCAAATATAGATCCGTACAAAAAAGTACATGAAATTACAAAGGAAGAAAGAGAAAGACTGGTTAAGGCAGTAAAAGAGATGACTCTTCATGTAAATGGTCTTAGAGATTATAATGAGGCTATAATTACAAAAGGCGGTATATCCGTTAATGAAATTAATCCAAAAACAATGGAGTCAAAAAAAGAACCGGGAATATATTTTGTTGGTGAAGTTTTAGACTTAGATGCAATGACAGGCGGATACAATTTGCAAATTGCGTGGTCTACAGGATATTTAGCCGGAAATAGCATATGTGATTGGTAACGTGAATATAATATGGTATTTGCCATTTGAAATAAAGAAAAGAAAGGCGGCTTAAAGCCGGGTGAAGAAAGATGTACAATATAGCAATTGATGGACCAGCAGGAGCTGGAAAAAGCACAATAGCAAAAATAGTTGCTAAGGAATTAGGCTTTATTTATGTTGATACAGGAGCAATGTATAGAACAATAGCTTTGGCATGTTTTAGAGCGGGAATTAAAGCAGATGAAGCTGAAAAGGTAATTGCAAAACTTGATGATATTGAAGTTACATTAGGATATGATAATGGAACACAGAAAGTATATTTGAATGGAGAAGATGTTAGTTTAGAAATAAGACGTGAAGAGATTGGCAATATGACATCTGCTATAGCAGTATATGAAAAAGTGAGAGAAAACATGGTTGAAATGCAGAGAGAGCTTGCTGCAAAAAATGATGTTGTTATGGATGGAAGGGATATTGGAACGGCAGTTTTACCAAATGCAGATTTAAAAATTTATCTTACTGCAAGTTCAAGAACAAGAGCAGAAAGACGATGCAAAGAACTTGTTGAAAAAGGTGTAAATTGTGATATTGATACAGTAGAAAAAGATATAATTGATAGAGACTATAGAGATATGCATAGAGAAATTTCCCCACTTACTCAGGCTGAGGATGCTGTTTTGGTAGACTCTTCAAACATGTCAATTGATGAAGTAGTGAAAAAAATTATTAAATTAAAAAATGAGAGGTAGCAATGAAAGTAACTGTTGCTAAAAATGCAGGATTTTGCTTTGGAGTAGAAAGAGCTGTAAACAGAGCATATGAAGAAGCAAGTAAGAGTGATAAACCTATATATACTTATGGCCCGATTATCCATAATGAACAGGTTGTTGAGGATTTGGAACAAAAAGGCATAAAAGTTGTGAATTCATTAGAAGAACTGTCAAAAAAAGAAATTGGGACAGTAATTATACGCTCACATGGAGTATCTAAAGATGTATATACGAAAATAGAAGAAATAGGAATGAATATTGTAGACGTTACATGTCCATTTGTTAAAAAGATTCATAAAATTGTTGAGGAAGAAAGCTCAAACGGCAAAATTATAGTTATTGTTGGAAACGATATACATCCTGAGGTAGAAGGCATAAAAGGATGGGTTAATGGAAAAAGTTATGTAGTTAATTCTGAAGAAGACATAAATAAATTAAATATTCCACTAGATAAAGAAATATGTATAGTTAGTCAGACGACATTTAATTACAATAAATTTCAATATTTAGTTGAAATTATAGAAAAAAAAGGTTATTATATAAATGTTGTGAATACAATATGTAATGCGACTCACTTAAGACAAGTTGAGGCTAAAAAGGTCTCTTCAAGTGTTGATGCCATGATTGTTATTGGCGGAAAGCACAGCTCGAACACACAGAAACTATATGAAATATGCAAAAATGAGTGCAAAAACACTTATTATATACAGACTGTAGAAGATCTGGACTTGTGTGAATTAAAAACAATAGAGTCTATAGGTATTACAGCGGGGGCTTCCACCCCAAACAATATAATAGAGGAGGTTCATACTATATGTCAGAAATGAGTTTTGAACAAATGTTGGAAGAATCATTAAAAACAATTCATACAGGAGAGATCGTTGAAGGTACTGTTATCAGCGTTAAAGAGGACGAAGCAGTTCTCAATATCGGATACAAGTCAGATGGAATTCTTACACGTAACGAGTATTCAAATAACCCAACAGACTTAACAACTGTAATTTCTGTAGGTGATGTAATGACAGTTAAAGTACTTAAGGTTAATGATGGTGAAGGTCAGGTTGCAGTTACTTATAAGAGACTTGCAGCTGAAAAAGTAAACAAGAAATTAGAAGAAGCTTTTGAAAATAAGGAAGTTCTTAAGGCTCCTGTAGTTCAGGTTTTAAGCGGTGGTTTAAATGTTGCTGTTGAAGAATCAAGAGTGTTCATTCCTGCAAGCTTAGTATCTGATACTTTTGAAAGAGATTTAACAAAATATGAAGGACAGGAAATTGAATTTGTAATTATCGAGTTCAATCCTAAGAAGAGAAGAATTATTGGTGACAGAAAACAGCTTATCGTAGCTGAAAAGAAAGCAGCAAAAGATGCTTTATTCGCTAAGATTGAAGTTGGAATGACTGTTGAAGGTGTTGTAAAGAATGTAACTGATTTCGGCGCATTTGTTGATATAGGTGGAGCTGACGGTTTATTACATATCTCTGAAATGTCATGGGGACGTGTTGGTAATCCAAGAAAGCTTTTCAAAGTAGGTGATAAGGTTACAACATTCATTAAAGAAATTAATGGCGATAAGATTGCATTAAGTCTTAAATTTGAAAACACAAATCCATGGGCTAATGCTGAAGAAAAATATGCAGTAGGAGCAATTGTTACAGGTAAAGTTGCAAGAATGACAGACTTTGGAGCATTCGTTGAACTTGAACCAGGCGTAGATGCACTTCTTCATGTATCTCAGATTGCTAAGCAGCATGTTGAAAAACCATCTGATGTATTAAAGATTGGTGAAGAAATCGAAGCTAAGATTGTTGACTTTGACGAAGAAAACAAGAAAATCAGCTTAAGCATTAAGGCTTTACTTCCAGATGATGATGAAGTTGTAGCTGATGAAGTAGAAGACACAGTTGAAGAATAATTTATAAATAATATATAAGAAAAAAGGGTAGGTTTTCCTACTCTTTTTTCATTTTTTGCTCAGTTGTATTAAATATGTAACAAATATTTAACAAAATAAAAAGAAAAATTTATTTGCAAAAAGCTATGAACGGTATTATTATAATAGAGGTTTAAGAAAGATATAAGATTTTGACTTTGGAGATGATATGAGAGTAATTGCGGGAAAAGCAAGAAGATTGCAATTGAAAACAATTGAAGGAATGAATACAAGGCCAACACAGGATAGAACAAAAGAAACAATGTTTAATGTAATAAATAATTACGTTCCGGGATGTTATTTCTTAGACTTGTTTAGTGGAAGTGGTGGAATTGGAATTGAAGCTGCAAGCAGGGGAGCAAAAAAATGTGTTTTGGTAGAAAATAACAGGCAGGCATACGATTGTATAATGTATAATTTAAAATATACAAAGCTTGAAGATGTTTCGAAGGTTATGTTTACAACAGTAGAAAGTGCTATAAAACAATTAGATAATACCGGTGAACATTTCGATATTGTATTTATGGATCCGCCATATAATCATTTGTTTGAAAAAGATGTATTGAATTATCTTAAAGATTCTAACTTAATTTCGAATGAAAGCATTATTATAGTAGAAGCTTCTAATGAAACAGAGTTTGATTATTTAGAAGACATGGGTTATGAAATAATTAAAGAAAAGGTGTATAAAACAAATAAACATGTTTTTATACAATTGTGTGGTGAATAATATGGTAAGAGCAATTTATCCGGGAAGTTTTGATCCTGTTACATATGGACATTTAGACGTAATTAAAAGAGCATCTAAAATTGTAGATGAGTTAATTGTCGGAGTATTGAATAATAAATCAAAAACGCCGTTGTTTTCTGTAGAAAATCGTGTTAAAATGTTAAATGATGCTGTATCGGACTTGCCAAATGTTAAGGTTATGTCATTTGAGGGCCTGTTGGTTGACTTCGCAAAAAAAGTTGATGCACAACTAATCGTAAGAGGCTTACGTGCGGTTACAGATTTTGAATATGAACTTCAGATGTCGCAGACGAACAGTGTTTTAAATAATGAAGTAGATACAATATTTTTTACAACAAGTTTGGAGTATGCGTATCTTAGCTCGAGTACAGTTAAGGAAGCTGCATATTTCGGAGCAGATATTAGTAAATTTGTTCCACCAAATGTCGTAATAGAAGTAAAGAATAAATTAATGAAAAATAAAGGAGATAGATAAGATGAGCAAGATTGAACAAATCATTACAGAAATTGAAGAATATATTGATGGATGTAAATTTAAGCCATTGTCTTCATCAGTAATTATGGTTAACAAAGATGAAATAGATGAAATGTTAGCTGAATTAAGACTTAGAACACCTGATGAAATTAAAAAATATCAGAAGATAATTGCAAATAAAGATGCTATTTTAAATGACGCTAAAGAAAGAGCTGAAAATATGGTTGCTGAAGCAACAGCACATATTAATCAGTTAGTTAGCGAGCATGAAATTATGCAACAGGCATATAAAGAAGCTAATTCAATAATTGAAAGTGCTCAGAAACAGGCACAGGAAATGTTGGATTCTGCTACAAATGAAGCTAATTCTGTAAGAATGAATGCAATGCAGTACACAGATGATATCTTAAATAATGTTCAGGGAATTCTTACAACAGGCATGAATAATTTCCAGAATATTCAGGATACAATGATGAATGCATTAAATGGTTCATTAGATGTTGTTGTTGAAAGCAGAAGAGAATTAAGTGGTGAAGAACCTGAACCACAGGCTCCTGAAGTTGCAGATGACGTTGATGATTATACAGTTGATTTAGATAAATAATATAATAAAAATGTAAAAAAACAGGCAATGTTTTCGCTATCAAAGTGATAATTTGCCTGCTTTTTTAAATAAGTAAAAATTCTTTAAGACAAGGAAGAGGGAAAACTAAGATTTTTATGATTAATATAAAAATTTATTTGAATCTATAAATTACATTGTTAAATAAATACTATCTGTTAAAAATAAAGTGCTTAAATTGATTTATAGTAAACTTATTATGAAATTAAAAATGGTTTTGTAATTGAAATATATATAAAACAATATACAAAATATTAAAAGTGATTCAATTTTTCCGATAATATAATATTTTATGTATGATTTACTAGGAAGAAAAGATATGGATTGAATAAAAATGCATATTCCACCTGTAATAGAAAAAATACATAAGGTAAATAATTTGTGTATAGTTGAAAGCGATAATTGACTTACATATTTTGAACCGGATATTATTTCCATAAACGAAGTAATAATATTTAATGGTATATTATCGTTGCTTATAAAAATAGAAAGCCATGCATTTATAGTTGTGAATATGATTATGTACATTCCAATTTTAATTAAAGATGATACCGTGTTGTTTAGCACTGAAATGGATGAATTATTGTCAGTATTACATATGTTGACTTGTTGTTTGCTAAAAAATAAATGAGAATTAATTATACCTGTAATTATAGGCGGCAAAAAAATAAACATTATAACTATTGAATTTTTAAAATAAGAATCGAGGCAAAGATATGATACGTAGTTAATTACATAAGAAATGCTTGGGTTATTACAGAATGTTAATAGTTTTTTTGCCTCGTCTTCGGAAATTAGATTGTTTTTTAATCCTTCGAATATTGTTTTACACCCTAAAGGATATCCACTTAAAAATCCACATATTATAATAAATGAACTAAATTGGCTTGCCTTAAAAATGTGTTTTAATATTGGATAAAAGAATTTGGAAATAATATTACATAGTTTTTTTTTTATAAGAATGTTGATGATTAAAATAAACGGCAGCAACGAAGGAATCATTGAGTATAATACAAGATTGATGCCTGTTTTCACGCCTAAGATAGTTTCTTTTGGAAGTAGAATGATAAATAAGATACAAAGCAGACAACAAATTAATTCAAAATATTTTACAAAGCTTTTTTTCATTTTTTTATTTATTATATAGCTTAATGGAATGAAATAGAACTTGAAATATATATAAAAATACAATAGAATGTACAAAGAAGATTTCAAAAGAAGAGGATTGCTATGAAATTTAGTTCTATAGCCAGTGGCAGCAAGGGAAATTGTCTTTTGTATGAAAATAACGATGTAAAGTTACTTGTAGATGCTGGGATAAGTAAAAAAAGAATTGAAGAAGGTATGAGTGAATACGGAAGCAGTTTAGAAGAAGTGAATGGTATACTTATAACACATGAACATTCTGACCATATTTCCGGATTAGGCGTTGTATCGAGAAAATATCATATTCCAATATATGCTACAAAAGGAACCATATCAAAGATACTTGAAGACAGTAAGGTTGGAACGATTGATAGGAATTTGTTTAATGAAATTGAAGAAAATAAAGATTTTTATATGGGAAGTACATTAGTTACTCCATTTTCGATATCGCATGATGCGGCACAACCGGTTGCATACAGATTTGATTCTGATGGGAAATCAATGGCTGTGGCGACAGATATGGGGATGTATGATGATTACATAATTGGTAATTTAAAAGGACTTGATGTAGTATTAATTGAATCAAATCATGATATTAATATGTTACAGATAGGTCCTTATCCATATGCACTTAAAAGACGTATATGGGGAAATAAAGGTCATTTATCAAATGAGACATGCGGCAATTTGTTAAATGAAATTATATCTGACAGACTTAAGAAAGTAATTCTTGGTCATTTAAGTAAAGAAAATAATTTGCCTGAATTGGCATATGAAACAATCAGAAATGAAATAAATATGGCTGATGGTAATTATTGTGCTGATGATATCAGTATACAGGTGGCAAGTAGAACTGAACCTTCTTGCCATATTGAATTTTAATTTAGGAGGCATAAAATGAAAAAAACTATTATTACTGTTGTGGGAAAAGATACAGTAGGTATTATTGCAAAGGTATGTACATATTTAGCAGATAATTCTGTAAATATTCTTGACATTTCACAGACAATTGTACAGGATTATTTTAATATGATGATGATTGTAGATTGTAATAATGCCAGCCAGCCTGCAGATAAACTTGCAGATGATCTTGAAAAAATAGGTGATGATATTGGCGTTTCAATAAAGATGCAGCACGAAGACATTTTTAATAGTATGCATAGAATTTAATGGAGGAATCATGATTAATTTATTTGAAGTAAAAGAAACTAACAAAATGATTGAAAATTACAATCTTGATGTAAGAACAATCACTATGGGAATCAGTTTGTTAGATTGTATTAGTGATGATTTAGAGACATTAAATAATAATATATATAACAAAATTAAAAAATATACATCAGATTTAGTAAAAACAGGTGATGACATTGCAAAGGAATTTGGAATTCCTATTGTAAATAAAAGAATTTCAGTTACTCCTATTTCATTGATTGGTGGTAGCGCATGTAAAACTCCTGATGATTTTGTTACAATTGCAAAAACACTTGATAAAGTAGCAAAGGAAGTTGGAGTTAACTTTTTAGGTGGATATTCAGCTTTGGTATCTAAAGGTATGACACCGGCAGAAGAAAATTTGATTCGTTCAATTCCTAAAGCACTAGCAGAGACAGAAAGGGTATGCAGTTCAGTTAATGTTGGCTCTACAAAAACAGGAATTAATATGGATGCTGTCAGACTTATGGGTGAAATTGTTCTTGAAACTGCAGAATATACAAAAGAACAGGATTCTCTTGGTTGTGCAAAATTAGTTGTATTTTGTAATGCACCGGATGATAATCCATTTATGGCTGGAGCATTTCATGGTGTTACAGAAGCTGATGCCATTATTAATGTCGGTGTAAGTGGACCTGGTGTAGTAAGACATGCATTAAAGAAAGTTCGTGGAGCAGACTTTGAAGTATTATGCGATACAATTAAAAAGACTGCTTTTAAAGTAACAAGAGTGGGTCAGTTAGTTGCAGAAGAAGCTTCTAAGAGACTCAATGTACCATTTGGTATTGTTGATTTGTCTTTAGCCCCTACACCTGCGATTGGTGATAGTGTAGCTGATATATTAGAAGAAATTGGATTGCAAAGAGCCGGAGCTCCGGGAACAACTGCAGCATTAGCATTATTAAATGATCAGGTTAAAAAAGGTGGCGTTATGGCATCTTCATATGTCGGTGGTTTAAGTGGTGCGTTTATCCCTGTAAGTGAAGACCAGGGAATGATTGACGCAGTAAAAGAAGGAGCACTTTCAATAGAAAAATTAGAGGCTATGACATGCGTATGTTCAGTTGGTTTAGATATGATTGCAATACCCGGGGATACAAAGTCAACTACAATTGCCGGAATTATCGCTGATGAATCAGCAATCGGAATGATTAATCAGAAAACGACAGCTGTAAGAGTTATTCCTGTAATTGGAAAGGGTGTTGGTGAAATGGTAGAATTTGGTGGATTATTAGGATATGCACCTATTATGCCGGTTAGCCAGTTCTCTTGTGATGCTTTTGTAAACAGAACAGGAAGAATTCCAGCACCAATTCATAGTTTTAAAAACTAAATTAATTCTAATATATTGCGTTAGCGTTATTATATTATAAAAAAACTTCCCTAAATATCGTTATTTGATGTTTAGGGAAGTTTTTTATACCGTTTCATAAAAATATAAAGGTTCTAAACTTTGCTCTAATTAAAGCCTAGAACTATGTTTTTTAGAAACTAAATAATTATAATTTTATAATTAAATTCTGTTGGCATATATTTTCCGGATTTATTCATATAAACTAATCTGTAAATTGAATCACAATAAAGCCAATTATCTAAAAGCTTTTTAATATCTCCTGTTGATGTTTTGTAATAGATTGATAATTTTGAAATTATATCGACATTACTGTTTTCTTTGATATGTTTAAGTATATCTGAAGAGGATTTCTTAAATCCTAATAATCGACCAACCGGTAAATAGCCAATTTTTTTATAAAAATCTATATCTTCTGAATGAATATTAAGCATAATATGCATTAATGTCCTTGATATTCTTGAGTAAGTATAGTTCTTACTTTGTAATTTTTCTATAAATGATTCAAAACTGTAAAAGTTTGCTCTTTCATTTAGTATTCTGTTTGATAAATCTGTATTTATATCGTTGAATTTATCAAATGAATCATTATTTAAGAGTGTAAGTCCTAACATACTCGAAAAATCATTTAATGTAATCAAAGAGTTTTGCTCTTTTTCATTTAGTAAAGATGAAAATGCAGCCTTTGAAAGGTGATTTGCAATAGAGTCTAAAGCTACATCATTTGTAAAAGCTTCTCTGATTCCACTCGCTGAAGCAAATGAGCTGTTAAGTGATGTTGAATTGTAACCTGAGCCTTCTCTGTTAATTCCAACAGGCACTATTGGAGAATTTAACTCGATTAAAGCCTTTATATATTCAATTGCTAATATATTGTTAGGTTTTGATAAAACGTCTGCTATGTTCGAATTGACATCGATTGACATTAGATAATCAGTTAATGCTTTTTGTCTTGCAACAGGGTAATTATTTCCACTTTTTAAATGCAAAGCTAAAGATGCTTTGTATTCATCCGGTTCATCATGTAATATTGATGCAATCGACTTTAGTAAGTCAAGATTGTTGTCTTCACATCCAAAGCATAAATAATTGATACAATTTAAATTATGGAGAAAATATACACTCGCTTTAGCGAAAGTTTCAGCACTAGCAGTAGAAAATACAGGGGGTAATTCAAAAACACAGTCACAACCATTTTCTAATGCATGTAAAGTGCGGTCGTATTTGTTTATTATTGCAGGACAGCCACGTTGAACGAAATTTCCGCTCATTATTACAATTACACGATCAGCTTCGGTGAATTCTTTTGCTTTTTTTATTAAATATGCGTGCCCATTGTGAAATGGATTAAATTCAGCAATTATGCCTATAGTTTTCATATAATTTATCCCTTCTAACTTAATTTATTAAATATTTTATCACTGTTTTATTTAATATGTAAACTGTTAAATAAATTATACTAAAAATTGAATGTTCTGTTGTGAAAATTAGCCATATACGTTATAATGTTAGAAGTTTACAAAAAGGAGAAAATAGATGGATTTTATTGAGTCAGTGAAAGAAAAAGCAAAAAATAATAAAAAGACAATTATTTTGCCAGAAGGTATGGACAAAAGAACGTATAAGGCTGCAGAGCAGATATTAAAAGAGGGGTTTGCAGATTTAATTATTTTAGCAACACCGGAAGAAGTTGAAGAAAACAGTGACGGTGCTGACGTATCAAAAGCAACTATTATTAATCCGAGAACTTGCGAAAAAACACCCGAATATGTAGAAGGGTTTTTTCAGTTGAGAAAAGCAAAAGGAATGACAAGAGAACAGGCATTGGGTATTTTGACATCTGATTATATGTTCTTTGCGTGTATGATGTTAAAATGCGGAGATGGAGATGGCGTTGTTTCAGGAGCATGCCATTCCTCAGCTAATACATTAAGACCTGCTTTACAGATTATAAAAAGTAAACCTGGCACAAAATTAGTGTCAGCTTTCTTTGTTATGTGCGTGCCTAATAAAGAATTAGGAGCAAATGGTGTATTTGTAATGGGTGATTGTGGTTTGAATCAGAATCCAACATCAGCAGAATTAGCAGATATAGCAGCAAGCAGTGCTGAGTCATTTGAATATTTAGTAGGTGAAAAGGCAAGAGTTGCAATGCTTTCTCATTCAACATATGGAAGTGCAGCTCACCCTGATGTTGATAAGGTTGTAGAAGCTACAAAGATTGCAAAGAAAGAATATCCTCAATTTTTAATAGATGGAGAATTGCAGACTGATGCAGCTGTAGTACCTGAAGTAGCAGCGTTGAAAGCACCGGATAGTGA
>NZ_FR878143.1:31162-68190 GCF_000434315.1 Eubacterium sp. CAG:156
AGAGCAAATGTTTTAGTATTCCCTGATTTAGATGCAGGAAATATTGGATATAAATTAGTTCAGAGATTAGGACAGGCAGAAGCTTATGGACCATTGTGCCAGGGTATAGCAAAACCTATAAATGACCTTTCAAGAGGCTGTAGTGCAAAAGATATTGTAGGTGTTGTTGCAATCACGGCGGTTCAGGCAGGACAGGAATAGGAGGAATAATGAACGTTTTAGTAATTAATTGTGGCAGTTCATCATTAAAGTTTCAATTAATTGATTCTGTAAGTGAGAAAGTGTTAGCAAAAGGATTGTGTGAAAGAATTGGTATTGATGGAAGTAAGATTGAATATGAACCATACAATGGTGAAGAACAGGAAAAAGAAGTTTCAATGCCAACACATAATGAAGCTATTAAAATTGTTATAGATTCATTACTTAATAAAGAAACAGGAGTTATTAAAGATTTAAGTGAAGTTGGAGCAGTTGGTCATAGAGTTGTACATGGTGGAGAATATTTTTCAAAATCAACTATTGTCACGGATGAAGTTATTAAGAAAATCGAAGAATGTAATGATTTGGCACCTCTTCATAACCCGGCTAATATAATAGGAATCAAAGCTTGTATTAATGCAATGCCTGATACACCTAATGTTGTCGTGTTTGATACAGCATTTCATCAGACAATGCCTCCTAAAGCTTATTTGTATCCTATTCCATATGAATATTATAAAAAATATAAGATAAGAAGATATGGATTCCATGGAACATCTCATAGTTATGTTTCAAAGAGAGTCGCTCAGATTATGGATACGCCATATGATAAATTAAAGACTATTGTCTGTCATTTAGGAAATGGTGCAAGTATATGCGCAGTTGAAAATGGTAAATCTATAGATACAAGTATGGGTCTTACTCCGTTAGCAGGAGTTGCTATGGGAACACGTTCAGGAGATATTGACCCAAGCATCGTTGAAGTTATTTCAGAAAAAGAAAACATGAATGTTAAAGAAGTACTTAATGTTTTAAATAAAAAATCAGGTGTTTTAGGTTTATCAGAAGTATCAAGTGATTTTAGAGATATAACAAAGGCTATTGAAGAAGGAAATGAAGTAGCAAAGAATGCATTAGAAGTATTTGCAAATACAGTAGTTAGATTTGTTGGCGCTTATGTAGCTGAAATGAATGGTGTTGATGCTATTGCATTTACGGCAGGCGTAGGTGAAAATAATCAGGCTGTAAGAAAGATGGTTTGCGAACAATTAGGATATTTAGGTGTGTCTCTTGACGAAAAGGCTAATGAAAAGAGAAGAGAAGAAATTATGATTTCAACTCCTGATTCAAAAGTAAAAGTATTTGTAATTCCAACAAATGAAGAATTAGCAATAGCAAGAGAAACTCTAGAACTTTTATCATAAGACAGATAATAGCTGATTGTTTTTGAGTGAAAATTTTTGTGAAACTATGATAAACATATTTGGTAAACAAATCACAAAATAATTAAATAAAAAAAGTGTTTGACAAAAATATACCATATATGTATAATTGTAAAGGTGTCTTTAGGGAGAAACAAGTTATGTTAATTGATTTGATAGAGATATTACAGAAAGAAGAAGGAACTAAAAGAGTTCAGACTAAAGTTGAAAGGAAGAAATTCCTAGCTGCTAAGTTTGAATATAAGATAACTGACAGTGATGTAAAGTTTGTATTTTCAAACGCCGGAAAGAAACATATCAATGTTAAATGCACTGGGAATGTTATTATAGAAGCACCTTGTTTCAGATGTCTTGAACCGGTCACATTTACAATAAATATTGATTCAACCAAAGATATGGATATGAATAAAACAGCAGAAGAGAAGATTGCCGACTTAGATGAGGAGAATTATCTTGAAGGAACAGTCTTTGATACTGAGGTTTTTGTATTCAATGAGATTCTGGTTAACTTACCGATGAAGGTTCTCTGCAAAGAAGATTGTAAGGGAATTTGCAATAGATGCGGCGCTAATCTCAATAAAGGATTCTGCGACTGCGATACTGCGGTACCAGATCCGAGAATGTCGAAAATATTAGATGTATTTAATCAGTTTAAGGAGGTGTAAACCATGTCTATCTGTCCAAAGAATAAATCTTCTAAAGGAAGAAGAGATAAGAGAAGAGCTAACTGGAAAATGTCAGTTCCTGGTCTTGTAAAGTGTAGCAAATGTGGAGCTTTAATGATGCCTCACAGAGTTTGCAAGGCATGTGGATCATACAACAAGAAAGAAATCGTTTCAGTTGACTAATTAGGATGGTCCGTGTTTATGCACGAGAAAGCGTTAAAATAAGGCTTTGCGGATATTTATATCTGCGAAGCCTTATTTTTATGTTGTCTTATTCAAGTTTGCTTGATTTTAAAACATAATTTTAGTATAGTTATTTTATGTGCTTAAGGAGGAAATAATTATGTCACAGACAATAGTTGCATTAGATTGTATGGGCGGAGATAACGCACCTGGTGAAATTGTAAAAGGCGGTATTGAAGCGTTAAAAGAAAATAAAGATGTTTTTCTTAAAATGGTAGGAAGACAGGAAGATGTTAACAGAGAACTCGAGAAATATGATTATGACAAGACTAGAGTTGAAGTTGTAAATGCTACAGAAGTTATTGAAACAGGAGAACCTCCGGTAGTAGCTATTAGAACGAAAAAAGATTCCTCTCTTGTTAAATGTATGTATATGGTAAAACATGGGGAATGCGATGCTCTTGTATCAGCAGGAAGTACCGGAGCCACTTTAGTTGGAGGACATGTAATTGTAGGTCGAATTAAGGGAGTTGAAAGACCACCTCTTGCACCTCTTATTCCAACGGAAAAAGGCGGAGCACTTTTGATTGACTGTGGGGCTAATGTTGATGCTAAGCCTTCTAACCTAGTTCAGTTTGCACAGATGGGTTCTATATATATGGAAAATATTTGCAAGGTTAAAAATCCAAAAGTAGGTTTAGTAAATATTGGTGCTGAAGAAGAAAAAGGAAATAACCTTGCTAAAGAAACGTATCAGTTGTTAAGTAATCTTGAAGGTATTAATTTTATTGGCAATATTGAAGCAAGAGAAATTCCTGAAGGAAAAGCTGATGTAGTTGTATGTGATGCATTTGTTGGAAATGTTATTTTAAAAATGTATGAAGGTGTTGGTGGAGTTCTTTTAAAGAAAGTTAAAGGAACTTTAATGACAAGTTTGAAAACTAAAATCGGTGCATTACTTATAAAAAAAGAATTGAAAGAAACTTTGAAAACATTTCAGATGGATCAGTATGGTGGAGCACCTTTACTTGGATTGAAAGGATTAGTTGTTAAGACTCATGGAAATTCAAAGGCCATAGAAGTGAAAAACTCTATCATTCAGTGCATTTCTTTTAAAGAAATGAATATAAATGATAAAATATCAAAAAAATTAGCAGTTAAAAAGGAGAATTAAAAATGGAAATCGAAAGACTTTATAAAGCAGTAGCAAGTGTATTGGATATTGATGAAAGCACAATCACACCGGAATCAAAATTTGCAGATGATTTAGGTGCAGATTCTTTAGATGTTTTAGAAATAATTATGAGCATTGAAGATGAATTTAATATTAAGATTCCAACTAACGGAGCTGAAAATATTGTTACAGTCGGAGATGCTTTTGAAGCAATAAAAAAGGTTATGAATAAATAATATTTGACTATGAAAATTATTTAAGTACATTAGAAAAGGTGCAATATCACTCTAAAATGATATTACCCTTTTCTTTTGTGTGTAAAAAGGAGTTAATATGAATTCAGATTATGAAAAATTAGAAAGTGTAATCGGATATGAATTTGATAATAAAAAGTTATTAGTTAATGCTTTAACTCATACATCATATGCTAATGAGCATAAAAATAGAAAAGTTAAAGACAATGAAAGACTTGAGTTTCTTGGTGATGCTGTTTTAGAACTTGTATCTAGTGAGTTTTTATTTTTGAATTATGAAATGCCGGAAGGAAAAATGACACGACTTAGAGCAAGTCTTGTGTGTGAAGGCACTCTTGCAAGAGATGCTAAAGAAATTAATCTTGGAGATTTTTTATATCTTGGAAAAGGTGAAGATGAATCAGGAGGAAGAAATCGTGATTCAGTAACATCAGACGCATTAGAAGCACTAATAGGAGCTATATTTTTAGATGGTGGTTTTGACAAAGCTAAAGAGTTTGTGCTTAAATTTGTGCTAAATGACATTGAAAATAAAAAATTGTTTTTTGATAGTAAGACAATTTTACAGGAAAGAGTAGATATGATTAAGGCTGGCAAAGTGTCATATAAAATAATAGACGAAATAGGCCCTGATCATGATAAGAGTTATACTGCACAGGTATTGCTTGGAGAACAAGTTATAGGTGAGGGCATAGGAAGAACAAAGAAGGCTGCAGAACAACAGGCAGCATATGTCGCGCTTAAATCTATGGATAAGAGGAAATAATATGTACTTAAAAAGTATTGAAATACATGGTTTTAAATCATTTGCAAATAAAATTAAATTTGAATTTCATAATGGTATAACTGGAATTGTTGGACCAAATGGCTCAGGAAAAAGTAATGTTGCTGATGCTGTGAGATGGGTTCTTGGTGAACAGAAGGTAAAACAGCTTCGTGGATCTAAGATGGAAGATGTAATATTTGCCGGAACTGAAAACAGAAAACCGTTAGGATTCGCTTATGTAGCAATTACATTGGATAATTCTGACCATAAATTAGATGTTGATTATGAAGAAGTAACTGTTTCAAGAAGATTATTCAGATCCGGTGAAAGTGAATATATGATTAATGGAACTCAGGTTAGACTTAAAGATGTAAATGAACTTTTTTATGATACAGGTATTGGTAAGGAAGGTTATTCTATTATTGGGCAGGGTCAGATTGATCAGATCTTAAGTGGAAAACCTGAAGAAAGAAGAGAATTATTCGATGAAGCAGCCGGTATTGTTAAATTTAAAAGAAGAAAGAATCAGGCTTTAAAGAAATTAGACGATGAGAATCAGAATCTTGTCAGAGTTCAGGATATATTAGCAGAACTTGAACGTCAGGTTGGCCCATTAGAGAAACAATGTGAAAAGGCTAAAAAATATTTACTTTTTAAAGATGATTTAAAGAAATATGATGTGAATATGTTTTTAGTCGAAATGGAAGATATTAAAAACAGATTGTCTGATTTAGACAAAAAACTTGAAATAGCAACATCAGATATGAATTCCTCAAATGAAGAATTTGAAAATATAAAGAAGCAGTATACTAAGTTAGAAGCAGATTTGGAAGAAATAAACAATTCAATTGAAGCCAAAAAAACAATGTCAACAGATACTGTTCTTAAAATTGAAAAATTAGAAGGAAGAATTCTTGTTCTTAAAGAACAGATTAATTCAGCTAAAAACAACGAAGAGTTTATTGCAGCAAGAGTAAATGCTATTTCTTCAGATATAGCCCAGAAGGAAAAGAATTTGACTGAATTATGTAAAGAAAAAGACGATAATGAAAATGTAATTCAGGAAACTATTAAATCGCAGTCAGAAATAACGACTGATATTTCTGTTATTAAAGAAGAAATTGAGAATTTTGATAAAGAAATTGCAGAGCATAAAGCCGAGATTATCGAAATATTAAATTCTAAGTCAATGATTAAATCAAAATTGCAAAGATGTGATACATTGCTTGAACAGATTAATATAAGAAAATCTCAACTTAATCAAAAACTTATAGAATTTCAAAGCGAAAAGGAAAATCAGGAAAGTAAAATAGAAGAACTTAAAGCTGAGTTAGATAAAGTAAACTATTCAATCGATGAATTAAACAAAACTGTTTCAGAATATAGAAATGACTTAAATGATTTAAGAGTAGAAAATTCTAAAATAACAAAGTCAATATCTGAAAACCGGGAAAGATATCATAAGTCAAAATCAAATCTCGAAGCTTTAAAAAACATTACTGAAAGATATGAAGGTTATGGAAATAGTATCAAAAAAGTAATGGAATTAAAGGAAAACAAGAAAGGTATTATTGGTGTTGTTGCTGACATTATTAAAGTTGAAAAGAAGTATGAAGTTGCAATTGAAACAGCTTTAGGCGGAAATATTCAGAATATAGTAACTGATACAGAAACAACAGCTAAGGAAATAATTGAATATTTAAAGAAAAATAAATATGGTCGAGCTACATTTTTACCTTTGAGTAGTATGACTAAGAAAACGGGCTTTAATAATGAAGATGTATTTTTTGATAAAGGTGTTTTAGGTCTTGCATGTGATTTAGTTGAAATAAAAAAAGAATATGAAGGCGTAACTAAATATTTGTTAGGAAAAGTCGTAGTTGTAGACACGATTGATAACGCAATTGCACTAGAACGTAAATATAGATATTCTTTAAGAATTGTAACTTTAGAAGGTGAATATTTAAATATTGGTGGTTCTATTTCGGGTGGTGCATTCAAAAATAACAGCAACCTGTTAGGAAGAAGAAGAGAAATAGAAGAACTTGAGAATAAATTAAAAGACCTTAAGAATGAAAAAGAAAATCTTGATAAGAATTTAATAGAAAACAGAAGTAAAACAAGTGTTTTAAATGATGAACTTGATAAAATTAATAAGGCACTTCAGGAACAGAACATTGCAAAAAACACATTGGAGTTGAATTTAAAACAAGCTAAAGACAGAAAGAATAACATTGATACAGAATATCAGGAATATACTGCTGAAAGTGGAAATATTGCATCTGAAATCGGAAATATCAATAATAATAGTTTAGAACTTAACAAAGAGCTTACTAATGTTGAAGATAGAAATTCCGAATTAGAAGAACTTATTAAACAAAAAAGTAATAATATGGATTCTATAAATGCAAAGCTTGTTGAAAAAACGTCGTTGTTAGAAGAGATTAATATTGAAATTTCAAGTTTAAAGCAAAAGCATGAATTTTTATGCGAAAAGATTCAAAATAGCAATAATCAGATTTCAGATTTAAAGAATGAATTGGAACAGATTAAAAACAATTCAAGTGAAAACAACAATGAGATTTCAGCTAGAATTGAAACTATTGATGGCATAACAAAGGAAATCGAAGAAGGACGTAAACTTATTGAAAAGCTTAATTTAGAAATTGAAGACCTTAAAAATGCTAAGGAAAAGCAGAATAAAGATCATAAAGAATTTTTCGATAAGAGAGAAGAACTTTCTTCAAGAATAACACAATTAGATAAAGAAATTTACAGACTTAACAGCCAAAAAGAAAATTTACAGGAAAAGAATGAGACAAAAATTAATTATATGTGGAACGAGTATGAAATCACATATAGAAATGCTGTTGAACTTAGAGATGAAAGTCTAAATGATAAAGCAGAACTTAGAAATAGCATTGCCAATTTAAAACGTCAGATTAAAGAGTTAGGAGACGTAAATGTAAATGCTATTGAAGAGTTTAAGGAAATAAACGAAAGATATCAGTTTATGAAAGAACAGCATGAAGACTTAATGCGTGCAAAAGAAAATCTTTTGAAAATTATTGACGAATTAGAAGTTGGTATGCGAAAACAGTTTAAAGAAAAATTTGCTGAAATTCAGGTTGAATTTGATAAGGTATTTAAGGAATTATTTGGCGGTGGCGCAGGAGTTATTGAACTTACTGAAGCAGATGATATTCTTGATGCAGGAATTAATATTATTTCACAGCCGCCTGGAAAGAAACTTCAAAATATGATGCAGCTTTCAGGTGGAGAAAAAGCACTTACGGCAATTTGTCTTTTGTTTGCAATTCAGAATTTAAAGCCATCTCCATTCTGTCTTCTTGACGAAATTGAAGCTGCATTAGATGGCTCAAATGTAATCAGATTTGCGGAATATTTGCATAAACTTACAGAAAATACACAGTTTATTGTTGTTACACACAGACGAGGAACAATGGGATGTGCTGATAGATTATATGGTATTACAATGCAGGAAAAAGGTGTATCAGCCTTAGTTTCAGTAGATTTATTGGAAGGAAATTTGGATAAATAAAGGAGTTTGTAAATGGAAGAAAAGAAAGGCTTTTTTGGAAAACTTGTATCAGGGCTTACAAAAACAAGAAATTCTATAGTATCAGGATTAGATTCAATATTCAGTGGATTTTCACATATTGATGACGATTTCTATGAAGAATTAGAAGAAATTTTAATTATGAGTGACATTGGTGTTAATACAACAATGGAAATAATAGATAAACTTAAAGAACAGGTAAAAGAGTTAAAAATAAAAGAACCTGAAGATTGCAAGGAGTTGCTGATTAAAAACATTGAAGAACAGATGGATTTAGGAGAAAATGCATATGATTTTGAAAATGAAAAATCAGTAGTTATGGTAATCGGTGTAAATGGTGTAGGAAAAACTACATCTATCGGAAAACTTGCGGCACAGCTAAAAGGAAATGGCAAAAAGGTTGTTATGGCGGCTGCTGATACTTTTAGAGCTGCTGCAGCTGATCAGCTTAAAGAGTGGGCCAGACGTTCAAATGTAGATATTGTAGCGGGAAATGAAGGTTCAGATCCGGGAGCTGTTTTGTTTGATGCAATTGCATCTGCTAAAAATAAAAATGCTGACGTACTACTTTGTGATACTGCGGGAAGACTTCATAATAAGAAGAATCTTATGGAAGAACTTAAAAAATTAGACAGAATTATTGAAAAGGAATATTCAGGATGTATAAGAGAAAATCTTATCGTTCTTGATGCTACGACAGGACAAAATGCTTTAGTACAGGCTAAAACATTTATGGAAGCAACAGATATAACAGGTGTTGTTCTTACAAAAATGGATGGAACGGCAAAAGGTGGAATTGCTATTGCAATTCAGGCTGAATTAGGAATTCCTGTTAAATATATTGGTGTAGGTGAAGGCATAGATGACTTACAGAAATTTAATTCTCATGATTTTGTGTCAGCGTTATTTACAAAGTAAACTTGATTTTTGTATTTTATTTGAAAAAAATATTTTATAATATGGAAAGTTGATGTATTATTACAAAGAAAAAATTATTATAATTAGAATAGGAAGTGAAGATAATGAGCGAAGGATTAACTTTAAAGAAATTTGAAGAAGCTTCAGAAATAGTTAATAAAGTAACATTAAATACAAATCTTATATATAGTGATTACTTTTCAGAACAGACAGGCAATAAGGTATATATTAAACCAGAAAATATGCAGTTTACAGGTGCATATAAAGTAAGAGGAGCTTATTATAAGACAAGCACATTAACTCCAGAAGAAAGAGCTAAAGGTTTAATTACTGCATCAGCAGGAAACCATGCACAGGGGGTTGCATATGCTGCCAAATTATATGGCGTAAAAGCAACAATCGTTATGCCAACTGTTACTCCTCTTATGAAGGTAAATAGAACAAAAAGTTATGGTGCAGATGTAATATTATATGGAGATGTTTATGATGATGCATGTAAGTATGCGCTTGAGTTAGCAGAAAAGGAAGGATATACATTTATTCATCCATTTGATGATTTAGATGTAGCTACAGGTCAGGGAACAATTGCCATGGAAATTATAAAAGAACTTCCGACTGTAGATTATATTTTGGTTCCAATCGGTGGTGGCGGACTTGCAACAGGTGTAAGCACATTAGCTAAATTACTTAATCCAAATATTAAAGTAATTGGTGTAGAACCGGCAGAAGCTGCGTGTATGAAAGCTTCACTTAGTGCAGGAAAAGTTGTTACATTAGACAGTGCTAATACTATTGCAGATGGTACAGCGGTTAAAACTCCGGGTAGTAACATATTCCCATATATACAGAAGAATATTGATGATATCATAACAATTGAAGATGATGAATTAATAGATGCGTTTCTTGATATGGTTGAAAATCATAAACTTGTTGCTGAAAATTCAGGATTGCTTACAATTGCAGCTCTTAAGCATTTAAAATGCAAAGATAAGAAGATTGTTTCTATTATCAGTGGTGGTAATATGGATATTATTACAATGTCATCTATATTACAGCACGGTTTAATTCAGAGAGGAAGAGTATTCACAGTATCTGTATTACTTCCTGATAAGCCGGGTGAATTAGGTAAAGTTGCAAACACTATCGCAGATGTACAGGGAAATGTAATTAAGCTTGAACATAATCAGTTTGTATCTGTTAATAGAAATTCTGCCGTTGAACTTAGAGTTACTCTTGAATGTTTCGGTCACGAACATAAAAAACGGATTATTGCAGCTCTCGAAAAGAAAGGCTATAAGCCAAAAGAAGTAAGACCAAATTTATAAATAACTAATATTATTTATATAGATTGATTTTACATAATGAACAGATAGTGATTAAAATACAAAAAGGATTCATAAATTATTTTAAAATGCAAAATATAAATTTAAAATAAAACACAAGGGTGTCAAGAAAAAATACTTGACACCCTTTGCTTTGTATTGTATTATATTCTAAGTGTGATTTTGATATATTTTATTTTCAATTTTAGATAGATGCACTTAGAGGTAAATATGAAAGATATTTTAAGAAGTTCTCTTTTATATGATTTCTACGGAGAACTGTTGACTAAACATCAGCAGGAGATATATGAAGAAGTTGTTTTAAACGACTATAGTCTTGGAGAAATAGCTGAGGAGAGAAATATTTCCAGACAAGGCGTACATGACTTGATAAAGAGATGTGATAAGACTTTGAATGAATATGAAGAAAAGTTACATCTTGTAAGCAGATTTGAAAAGACTAAAGAACAGGTTGAACGTATTTGTCAATTGGCAGATGAGAATAATATGCAAGACATAGAGAATATTGCCAGACAGATTTTAGAGAATTATTAATATAGGAGGTAAGGGCTTGGCATTTGAAAGCTTATCCGATAAATTACAAAACATATTTAAAGGCTTACGTGGTAAGGGTAGACTGACAGAAGATGATGTTAAGGCTGCTCTTAAAGAAGTTAAGATGGCTTTGCTTGAAGCTGACGTTAGTTTTAAAGTTGTAAAACAATTCATTAAAACAGTTACAGAAAGGGCTATAGGGCAGGATGTTCTTAACAGTTTGACACCGGGCCAGATGGTAATAAAGATAGTTAATGAAGAACTTACTAATCTTATGGGTTCTGAAACAACGAAACTTAAACTTTTGCCTGACAATGAAATAACAGTCATTATGATGATGGGTCTTCAGGGGGCAGGTAAAACAACAACAACCGCTAAGATTGCAGGAAAACTTAAAGGTAGTGGAAAAAAACCTTTATTAGTTGCCTGTGACGTTTACAGACCGGCAGCTGTTGAACAGTTGCAGATTAATGGTGATAAACAGGGTGTTCCGGTATTTGCCATGGGAACGAATCATAAACCTGTAGATATTGCCAAAGCAGCAATTGAACATGCTAAAAAGAATAACAATAATGTTGTTGTTTTAGATACAGCAGGTCGTTTACATGTTGATGAGGACATGATGAACGAACTTATTGAAATTAGAGATAATATTGACATTACACAGACAGTACTTGTTGTTGATGCAATGACAGGTCAGGATGCAGTGAATGTAGCAACCCAGTTTAATGAAAAGATTGGAATTGATGGAATTATCATTACTAAGTTAGATGGTGATACAAGAGGTGGTGCAGCGTTATCAATTAAGGCTGTAACAGGAAAACCTATATTATATGTTGGTATGGGTGAAAAGCTTTCTGATTTAGAACAATTTTATCCAGATAGAATGGCTTCAAGAATTCTCGGTATGGGTGATGTCCTTTCATTAATTGAAAAGGCTGAACAGGCAATTGACCAGGAAAAAGCAAAGGATATGGAACAGCGTCTTAGAAAAGCACAATTTACCTTTGATGATTATCTTGAATACATGAGTCAGATTAAAAATATGGGTGGTTTATCAGAAATGCTTAGTCTTATTCCGGGATTAGGCGGTCAGATAAAAGAAGATATGCTTCCAGATGATAAACAACTTGGACGTATTGAAGCAATTATTTATTCCATGACAAAGGAAGAAAGAGGTAATCCTGATATTCTTAATCCGTCAAGGAAACAAAGAATTGCTAAAGGTGCAGGTGTAGATATAAGCGAAGTAAACAAATTGGTAAAACAATTTGACCAAGCAAAAAAAATGATGAAGAACATGCCGGGCATGATGGGTGGCGGCAAGAAGAAACGAAGAGGCGCTTTTAAGATGCCTTTCGGTTTCTAGATTTAAATTTATACAATATTGATATTAACGAAGACATTGGTTTTCTTAATATATATAAATAATAATTATAATTAATTTTTTACGGAGGAAAGTAAAATGGCAGTAAAGATCAGATTAAAGAGAATGGGTAAGAAGAAAGCTCCTTTCTACAGAATTGTAGTGGCAGATTCAAGATCACCAAGAGATGGTAGATTTATTGAAGAAATCGGAACATATGATCCAAACAGAGATCCTAGCGTATTTGATTTCAACGAAGAAGCAGCTAAGAAATGGTTATCAAACGGAGCTCAGCCTACAGAAACAGTAGGAAAATTACTTAAGATTGCCGGTATTGAAAAATAATAGTCAGGAGGTCTAACTATGAAAGAATTAGTAGAGACAATTGCAAAAGCACTTGTAGATTCTCCGGACGAAGTAGTTGTTACTGAAAAAGAAACAGATAAAACTATTGTTTTAGAATTGAAGGTTGCAACTGATGATGTTGGAAAGATTATCGGAAAACAGGGAAAGATTGCTAAAGCAATTCGTTCTGTTGTTAAAGCTGCATCTTCAAAATGCGACAAAAAAGTTATAGTGGACATTATATAGTAACCACAAGTGCAACGGGACTGAATTCAGTCCCGTTAATCATTTAAAAAGTTAATTTAATTATCATTAAAAATTTAAAAATATAACTAAGATCTAACATTAAATAACATTTAATAGATACTGTTTGAAAGGAAATATATGGAAAAATATTTTAGGGTAGGAGTTATTGCAAATACACATGGTATACGTGGTGAAGTAAAGGTATATCCTACAACAGATGATATTAATAGATTTAAAAAATTAAAAAAATGCATCTTAGATACAGGGAAAGAATATATAGATTTAAACGTAGAATCAGTAAAATTTTTCAAAAATATGGTTATTCTTAAATTTAAAGAGTATAACAATATAAATGATATTGAATGCTATAAAGGAAAAGATATTTTAGTTTCCAGAGATAATGCAGTTAAACTTGAAAAAGGCGAATATTATATAGCAGATATATTAGGGGCAAAAGTTATTCTTGAAGATGGTAGCGAATTTGGTGTTTTAGAAGATGTTATGCAGACAGGTGCTAATGACGTTTATGTTGTTAAAACATTAGACAACAAAGAAGTATTACTTCCTAAGATTGATGAATGCGTCAAGAAACTAGACATAGAAAACAAAATTGTTACTGTGCATATCATGAAAGGATTGCTAGACTAATGAATTATCATGTATTAACACTTTTTCCGGAAATGATTACAAATGGAGTAAATACAAGCATTACAGGAAGAGCAATTGACAAGAAGTTAATAAATTTAAATGCAATAAATATAAGAGATTTTTCCGGAAATAAACATGGTCAGGTTGATGATTATCCATATGGCGGAGGAGCAGGAATGCTTATGCAACCCGGACCTGTATATAGAAGTTATGAATCCGTTGTGGAAAAAATAGGATATAAGCCAAGGGTTATTTATTTAACTCCACAAGGAGAGACGTTTAACCAAAGCATGGCAGAAGATTTTGCCAAAGAAAAAGATTTGGTATTTTTATGTGGACATTACGAAGGTATAGATGAACGTGTTTTAGAAATGATAGTTACAGATAATGTTTCTATTGGCGATTACGTCCTTACAGGAGGCGAACTCCCGGCGATGGTAATGATAGATACCATTTCAAGACTTATTCCAGGTGTCTTGAATAATAACGTATCTGCTGAATTCGAATCGTTTAATGATAATTTATTGGAGTATCCGCAATATACACGTCCTGATACTTTTATGAATAAAAAAGTACCACCAATTCTCTTATCGGGAGATCATGCTAAAGTAGATAAATGGAGAAGAGAGCAGTCGATAATCAGAACTATTAAGAGACGTCCTGATTTGATGGAAAAAGCTAATTTAACAAAAGAAGATATAAAATTTATCGAAAAATTAGAAAATGAAAAAAATGCTTGCAAATGATATAGTCTTATGGTATTATTACAAATGCTGTAAAAAGGAGATGTTCCGCTGTTGCTTTGATAGCATTAAGAATGTCTAATGAAATAAGGAGGCAGTTATGAACGATATTATCAGAGAAATTGAGGCAGCTCAGTTAAAAGAAAACGTAGCAGATTTTAATGTTGGTGATACAGTTAAAGTATACGCTAAGATTAAAGAAGGAAACCGTGAAAGAATTCAGGTTTTCGAAGGTTTAGTAATTAAGAAACAGGGTGGAAGCACAAGAGCAACATTTACTGTAAGAAAGAATTCAAACGGTATCGGTGTTGAAAAGACTTGGCCATTACACACACCTACAATCGACAAAATCGAAGTAGTTAGAAAAGGTAAAGTTAGAAGAGCTAAACTTAACTACATCAGAAGCAGAGTTGGTAAGGCAGCTAAGGTTAAAGAATTAGTTAAATAATTATTATACCATAAAAAGGAGCGAGTATTTAACTCACTCCTTTTTTTAAACTTGAAGATTAGATATATTTAAATGTTTAAATATACGATATCATTTTAAAGTAAGTAATTAGTAATGATTTTATGAAATACAATAACGTTTTATGTATAATTAAGGAGGAAATATGGATTATCAGTGGTATCCGGGACATATGACAAAAGCAAAACGTCAGATGCAGGAAGATATAAAATTAATTGATTTAGTGATTGAACTTGTAGATGCAAGAGTACCTTTAAGTAGTAGAAATCCGGACATCGATGATTTAGGAAAAAATAAAGCTCGCTTGATTTTACTTAATAAATCGGACTTGGCTGATGATGATCAAAATGAAAAATGGATTGAATACTTTAAAGAAAAAGGTTATCATGCACTAAAAATAAATTCTAAAAACAAATCGGGGATTAAAGAGATAAATAATGTAGTTAATGAGGCGTGTAAAGAAAAAATTGAAAGAGACCGTAAACGAGGAATTAAAAACAGACCTGTAAGAGCTATGGTTGTTGGTATCCCAAACGTAGGAAAATCTACATTTATTAATGCATATGCCGGAAGAAATTGTGCAAAAACAGGAAATAAACCGGGCGTTACAAAAGGAAAACAGTGGATTAAATTAAGTAAAACATTGGAATTATTAGATACACCGGGTATTTTGTGGCCTAAATTTGAAGATCAGGCTATAGGGCTTAAATTAGCGTTAATCGGTTCCATAAATGATAATATTCTTGATGTAAGCGATATGGCATATGAATTTGTAAAAATATTAAATAATAGTTATGAAAATGCTATACCTAACAGATTTGGTGTAGAAAAGAATGATGATCCATTAAAGATGTTAGAAGGAATAGCAGAAGTAAGAGGATGTAAATTAAAAGGAAATGTTTTAGACTTAGAAAAAGCATCTTCAATTTTACTTGAAGAATTTAGAAGTGGAAAATTAGGAAAAATTACATTAGATAGACTGTAAGGAACATAAAATGGGACAAAAAAGTATAAGTGATATAAATAATATATTAAAAAACTTAAGTGTCAAAGAATTAAATTCTTTTATAATGGAATTTAACGTTGACGAAAGACAAGGTGTAAAAAAACTTGTAGCAAAAGCTCAAAAAATGCTTGAAAAGTATGAACTTGAATTGCAACGTACCTACAAGATGGGTGAATTTGAAAGAAAATACAGCGATTATGAATTTATCTGCGGTATAGATGAAGTTGGTCGTGGACCATTAGCCGGTCCTGTAGTTGCAGGAGCTGTAATATTGCCTAAAGATTGTGATATATTATATTTAAATGATTCAAAACAACTTTCTGCAAAGAAACGAGAAGAACTTTATGAAGAAATAATGGAAAAAGCTGTTGCTGCAAAAACTGCAATGGTTAGTCCTGCTCAAATAGATGAAATCAATATTTTACAGGCAACATATGAAGCTATGCGTACTGCAATAAGTCAGTTAGAAGTTAAGCCAACCCTTCTTTTAAATGATGCCGTAAATATTCCGGGTGTAGATATTAAACAGATTGGAATTATTAAAGGTGATGCTAAAAGCAAATCTATCGCAGCTGCAAGTATAATTGCGAAAGTAACCAGAGATGCGATGATGGTAGAATATGATAAGTTGTACCCTGAATATGATTTTGCTTCAAATAAAGGATATGGTTCAGCTAAACATATTGAGGCAATTAAGAAGTTCGGCCCTTGTCCTATTCATAGAGAAACATTTATTACTAATTTTGTAAAGTGATTAGCTTACCGTATAAGGAGAGATATTGAATAAGAGAATTATTGGAGGGTATAAAGAAGATATAGCTACAGAATATTTGATTGAACATGGCTATACAATAATTGATAGAAATTTTTCATGCAAAAGTGGAGAAATAGACATAGTTGCAAAAGATAAAGAATATTTATGTTTTATCGAGGTGAAATATCGGGAGAATAATAAATATGGCGATGCTTTAGAAGCGATAAATTATAAAAAACAACAGAAGTTATTTAAATGTGCTAATATATATATAATGGCTAATAAGTTAGTCGAAAATCTAAATTATCGCTTTGATGTTGTAGCAATTAAAGGTGAAAATATAGAATTAATTAAGAATGCATTTGGAGCAATGTAATGATTATATTAAATAAAAAGAACAGAACAACAACAAGTATAAAATTTGGAAACGGAATTCCTTATATCAGTTTTAATGCATTAGAACAGACAGGAATGGTTGTCAATGCATTTTCTACAAGACAGGGTGGTGTAAGTGTAGGCTGCCTTGAATCCATGAATCTAGGATTTAACAGGGGAGATTTAGATGAAAATGTATTAAAAAATCATAAAATATTTGCTAAGGCTGTCGGATTTCCATATGAAAATATAGTTACGACAAATCAGACACACACTACTAATGTAAGAGTTGTTACAAAAGAAGATTGTGGTAAAGGCATTACAAAGGACAGGGACTATTCTGATGTAGACGGTTTAATAACAAATGTTCCGGGAATTGTTTTGACAACATATTACGCTGATTGTGTTCCTCTTTATATACTTGATCCGGTTAATAAAGCAATTGGCTTGTCGCATTCAGGATGGAAAGGAACAGTAAAACGCATAGGTGATAATACATTGAAATTAATGAATGAAAATTATGGTACAAATCCAAAAGATGTAATTTGCTGTATTGGTCCGTCAATATGCCAGGATTGTTATGAGATAAGCGAAGACGTTGCAAATGAATTTATAAACGAATTTGGTAAAAATAATAAAATATTATATAATAAAGGGAATGGAAAATATCAGTTAAATTTATGGGAAAGTGTAAAACAGGTATTTCTTGATGCGGGTGTTGAATATGACAATATCTACACTACAGATATTTGCACATGCTGCAATAAAGATGAATTGTTTTCTCATAGGGGGCATCATGGAAAAAGAGGAAACTTAGCTGCATTTTTAATGCTTAAATAATATCAGCTTAATCATGTTTCCTTCATATAACTATTATTTGTACTAAAATGGAGAATCATATGAATAACAGGCATTTAATAAAGAGTGTGACTCCGGGTTCTATTGCAGAAGAAATGGAAATAGAAGCAGGGGATTACCTATTAGAAGTAAATGGTACAACAATAGTTGATATATTTGATTATCAGCTTTTGTGTATGGACGAATTTATAGATGTTGTAATAGAAAAAAGTAATGGCGAACAGTGGGAATTAGAAATTGAAAAAGATGAAAATGAAGAGTTAGGTTTAGAATTTGAAAACGGCCTTATGGATGAATATAGGTCATGCTGTAATAAATGTATGTTTTGTTTTATTGATCAGATGCCACCCGGTATGAGAGAGACTTTATATTTTAAAGACGATGACTCGAGACTTTCATTTTTACAGGGAAATTATATAACTTTAACTAATATGAATGAAAATGATGTTGACCGTATAATAAGATATAATCTATCTCCAATTAATATATCTGTACACACTACAAATCCTAAACTTAGATGTAAAATGCTAAATAACAGATTTGCCGGTGATAAACTTAAATATATAGATAGATTAAACGCAGCTGACGTTGAAATGAATGGACAAGTTGTATTATGCAAAAATGTAAATGATAAAGAAGAACTAGAAAGAACGATTAGTGATTTAGAGAAATATATTCCAAATATGAGAAGTGTTTCTATTGTTCCTTCAGGTCTTACAAAATTTAGAGACGGTTTATATCCTTTAGAATTATTTGAGAAAGAAGATGCTTGTGCTGTAATAGATACTATTGAAAAATGGCAGAAGCATTTTTATGAAAAATATGGGATACACTTTATACATGCAAGTGATGAATGGTATATTTTAGCAGAAAGAGAAATGCCTGAAGAAGAGAGGTATGATGGATATTTACAACTGGAAAATGGTGTAGGAATGATTAGAAGCTTTATAGAAGAGGTGAAGGATTACCTTGATTCTATTGAAGGTGATGATAGAGTTATAAATGTATCTACAATAAGTGGAGTGTTAGCATATGATACTATAAAGTCAAGTTGTGACAAGATAAATAAAAAATTTCCAAATGTAAATGTACACGTATATAAAATAATTAATGACTATTTTGGACATTCAATTACAGTTACAGGACTTCTTACAGGACAGGATATATGTTCTCAACTTTCGGGAAAAGAATTAGGGGATAACTTACTTTTGCCTACAAATACATTGAAAGCTGATGAAAATATATTTTTAGATGACATGACATTAGAGGAATTTGAAAAGAATTTACAAATAAATACAATTATTGTAAAATCTAGTGGAATGGATTTTGTGAAAACCATTATAAACGAAAATGAAGATAATAATCCAAAAATAAGTACAAATTCTAAATATGAATTGTAGAGTACTTGAAATTAAACAGATACAAATAGGAGATTAGATATGAGTAAACCAATAGTTGCCATTGTAGGAAGACCTAATGTAGGAAAATCTACGCTCTTTAATGCATTGGCAGGAGAAATGATTTCTATAGTAAAAGACACTCCGGGTGTCACAAGAGATAGAATTTACGCAGATGTAGAATGGCTTAACCATAATTTTACATTGATTGATACAGGCGGAATTGAGCCGGACAGTAGAGATATTATTTTATCACAGATGAGAGAACAGGCTCAGATAGCAATCGATACTGCTGATGTAATTATATTTATAACAGATGTACGTCAGGGACTTGTCGATTCAGATACAAAAGTAGCTGACATGCTTAGAAGAAGTCATAAGCCGGTAATCTTAGCTGTTAACAAGGTGGATAATTTTGATAAATTTATGCCTGATGTATATGAATTTTATAATTTAGGAATTGGTGATCCACAGCCTATATCAGCATCATCAAGACTTGGAATTGGTGACTTGCTTGACCGTGTAGTTGAACACTTTGACGGGCTCGAATTAGAAGAGGAAGAAGATGAAAGACCAAGAATTGCAGTTGTAGGTAAGCCAAATGTAGGAAAATCATCTTTGGTAAACAAACTTACAGGAAATAATCGTGTAATTGTATCAAATATAGCCGGCACAACAAGAGACGCAATTGATACTGAAATTACATGGAATGGTAAGGAGTACGTATTTATTGATACTGCAGGTTTGAGACGTAAAAAGAAAATAAAAGAAGAAATTGAAAGATATAGTATTATAAGAACTGTAACAGCCGTTGAAAGAGCGAATGTAGTTGTTGTAATGATTGATGCAACAGAAGGTATTACAGAACAGGATGCTAAAATCGCGGGAATCGCTCATGAAAATGGCAAAGGTGTAATTATTGCCGTTAATAAATGGGATGCAATTGAAAAAAATGATAAAACAATATATCAGTTTACTGCAAAAATACGAGATGTACTTGCGTATATGCCATATGCTGAAATAATGTTCATTTCTGCCCAAACGGGTCAGAGACTTCCCAAATTATTTGATATGATTGATACAGTTTTAGAAAATCAGTCAATGCGTGTTGGAACAGGTGTATTGAACGAAATAATGACAGAAGCAGTTGCTTTACAGCAGCCGCCATCAGACAAGGGTAAACGATTGAAATTATACTATATAACACAGGTAGCAGTTAAACCGCCAACTTTTGTTATATTTGTAAATGATAAAGAACTGATGCATTTTTCATATACAAGATATATTGAAAATAAAATAAGAGAAAGTTTTGGATTCAAAGGAACTCCTTTAAGATTTATTATAAGGGAACGAAAGGAAAGTTAAATGATTGCTCAGAGAATTATTTGCATAGTTTTAGGATATTTTTTCGGCCTTATAGAAATGGGATACATTTTAGGCAAGATAAACAATATTGATATTAGAGATTTTGGAAGTGGAAATTCAGGAACAACAAATACAATGCGTGTTCTTGGTAAAAAAGCAGGATTAATCACATTTTTTGTTGATGCATTAAAAGCAGTATTTTGTGGTTTGCTTGTTTATGCTTTGTTTCATAAATCATGTGAAAATATTATGTTTGTTTTATTGCTTTATTCTGGATTTGGTGTTATTTTAGGACATAATTTTCCGTTTTACATGAAATTTAAAGGTGGAAAAGGAATTGCGGCGTCAGCAGGAATGATTACATCTTTAGCTATATATGATTGGAAATTTGTTGTTCTTGGATTTTTTGTGTTTTTTATATCTTTATATATAACAAAGTATGTATCATTTTCATCGTTAATGCTTATGGGCTCATTGTTAATAGAAATGATTGTATGGGGTCAGCTTGGAATGGTACATAATCTTAATCCGGAATGCAGAATTGAAGCGTACATTATTACAGGTCTTATGACAGCACTTGCTTTTGTAAGACATAAAGACAATATAAAAAGATTAGCCAATGGTACAGAACGAAAAGTTGGCGAAAAGAAGGAGGCATAATATGTCAAAGATTACAGTATTAGGTGGTGGTGGATGGGCTATAGCATTAGCTATGGTTCTTAATGATAATGGTCATAATGTCACAATATGGTCAGCAGTAAACAGAGAAGTCGAAGCACTTAAAACTCATAGAGAAAATAAAATAAGTCTTCCGGGAGTAATCATTCCAGAAACAGTTGAAATTACAAATGATTTAAAAAGTGCTGTTAATGGAGCAGAAATTATTGTTATGGCAGTTGCATCTTCATTTGTAAGAAGTACTTCAAAACTTTTAAAGGATTTGATTCCAAATGGTCAGATTATTGTAGATGTTGCTAAGGGAATTGAAGATGATACGTTTAATACAATGACGGAAATAATTGAAGATGAATTACCAAATTGTGATGCAGTTGCATTATCAGGACCAAGTCATGCCGAAGAAGTAGGTCGTAAAATTCCAACAGCCGTTGTAGTAGGAGCAACAACTAAAGAAACAGCTGTTAAGGTTCAGGATGCTTTTTCAAATCATTACTTCAGGGTATATGTAAGTCCTGACAGAAAAAGTATTGAGCTTGGTGGAGCTTTAAAAAATGTTATTGCATTAGCTGCCGGAGTTTCAGATGGCTTAGGATTTGGTGATAATACAAAAGCACTTCTTATTACAAGAGGAATGAAGGAAATTAGTCTTTTAGGAACTGCAATGGGTGGTCACACAAGAACATTTAACGGATTATCAGGAATTGGTGATTTGATTGTTACATGTGATAGTAAACATTCAAGAAACAGACGTGCAGGAGTATTAATTGGACAGGGATATTCTTTAGAAGAAGCTGTTAAGGAAGTAAATATGGTTGTTGAAGGTGCTGTATCTGCAAAAGCTGCACTTAATCTTTCAAAAAAATATCATGTTGATATGCCAATTACAGAAGCTGTTAACGATGTATTGTTTAATGGAAAGAAGCCTTTAGATGCAGTTAATGAGTTAATGAACAGAGATAATACAAGTGAACATATAGATTTATTGTGGAAGTAAAGTAATATGGATGATTTGAAAAAAATACAAAATAAATTTATAGGGCAGATTGGAAATTTTGATATTGATCCTACAGAATTTAAAATGCTCATGACATATTATGAATGCGCGATTCTAGAAGTAAAAACAAAACTAGATGTTTTAAACAAGGAATTTTCTGCGAATACTATGAGAAATCCTATAGCATCAATTAAAACCAGAATTAAATCTCCTGATAGTATATATGAAAAGTTAGATAGAAAAAATTTGGATAAAACATTAGAAAGTGTACAGAACAATTTAGATGATGTTGCGGGAATTAGAATTATATGTTCTTTTTTAGATGATATATATAGCGTTGCAGACATGCTTACAAGTCAGGATGATGTTAAAGAATTAACCAGAAAAGATTACATAAAAAATCCAAAGAAAAATGGTTATAGAAGTTTGCATCTGGTTATAGAAATTCCTATTTTCTTATCTAATGAAAAGAAGGGTGTAAAAGTTGAGGTACAAATAAGAACAATTGCTATGGATTTCTGGGCTAGTTTAGAACATCAGATACACTATAAGAAATTTGAAAATTCTAATG
This sequence comes from Eubacterium sp. CAG:156, assembly GCF_000434315.1. Lineage (NCBI taxonomy): Bacteria > Bacillati > Bacillota > Clostridia > Eubacteriales > Eubacteriaceae > Eubacterium > Eubacterium sp. CAG:156. Next base: position 53,813 of record NZ_FR878143.1, read on the forward strand.
TGGAATCAATTAAGCAATTAACGGATTGTGCAGATACAATTTACGAAACAGATATAAGAATGTTAAATATCAGACAAAATTTGTTAGACAACGAGGATTAAATTTATGGAAAGTAGAGCAAAAGAAACTGCAAAGAAAACAGCAAAGAAAGGTAAAAATGGGATTGTTAAGCTTATATTCAGCCGTATATTCATTTTTGTCCTGCTTATTTTTCTGCAGCTTCTTGTATTGTTCTACTTTTTTTGGCATGTAAATGAGCAATTTAAGATATTTTATGATTTTATAAGAATTATCACTGTTTTTCTGGTTCTTTATATTGTTAATGAAAAAAAATCAGATCCAACCATGAAAATGATATGGTCAATTGTAATTCTTATAATTCCAATTTTTGGTGCACTTTTATATTTGTTTGTAAAATTTCAACCTACATCTGTGCTGTTAAGAAAAAGATTAGAAGTAATTAACCACAGGTCGGATAATTATTTAGAATATAAAACAGACATTAAAGATAAATTGCAAAAAGATGATCCGCTTATAGAAAATTTAGGAGAATACATCTATAAATATTCAGGATGTCCACCATATGAGAATTCAAAAATTACATATTTTGCTTCAGGAGAAGAAAAATATGATTATTTGATAAAAAAACTAAAAGAGGCAAAATCATTTATATTTTTAGAGTATTTTATAATTGAAGAAGGTGAAGTCTGGAATTCTGTTCTTGAAATAATAAAACAAAAAGTTAAAGAAGGGGTTGAAGTCCGTGTAATATATGACGGAATGTGTTCTCTAACCAAACTTCCAATGGGTTATTTTAAGAAACTTAGAGAATATGGAATAAAAGCTAAATCTTTTAATCCAATGAGACCGTTTCTTTCAACGCATCAAAATAACAGAGATCACAGAAAAAATCTTGTAATAGATGGAACAATTGCTTTTACCGGAGGAATTAATCTAGCCGATGAATATATGAATTTAAAAGAGCGATTTGGTTATTGGAAAGATACAGCTGTTATGATAGAAGGAGAAGCTGCTAAAAGTTTTACGTTATTATTTTTGCAAATGTGGAATGTAGATGAAGAAATTATTGGCGATTATAATAAATATTTAGATGTAGACTGTCCTTCGTTGCCGGATACATCAGGCTATATTATTGGATATGGAGATGAGCCGTTTGATGATGAAAAAGTTGGAGAACAAGTATATTTAAGCCTTATAAATACTGCAAAAAAATATGTTCATATAATAACACCTTATCTTGTAATTGATAATGTGATGATGGAGGCTTTGACATTTGCTGCAAAAAGAGGTGTTGATGTAAAAATTATCATGCCGGGAATTCCAGATAAAGCATATGCGTATTGTCTTGCAAGAACCTATTATGAAGAATTAATTAAAAATGGAGTTGAAATATATGAATTCACTCCGGGATTTACACATGCAAAACAATTTGTAGTTGATGATGACAAAGCGACTGTTGGAACAATTAATTTAGATTACAGAAGTTTATATCTTCATTTTGAATGTGGATGTTTAATGTATAAAAACAAGGAAATATCATTAATAGAAGATGATTTCGAAAAAACATTACAGAAATCTAAAAAAATCACATTAGAAGACTGTAGAAATCGGTCGGCATTATATAAATTATGTGGTTCAATATTAAAAATGATTGCTCCGTTAATGTAATGTTGTATTAAAGGGAGGATGAATATGCTTCATATTAAGTGTGGCGATGGTGTAGGAAAGACAACATCTGCTGTCGGTCAGGCTGTTAGAATGTTAGGCTATAATAAAAAAGTAATATTTGTTCAATTTATGAAAGATGGTCTTTCCGGAGAAATAAACTTTTTAAAAAATAACAGCAATATTTATGTTTTGCATCCAACAGGTCCAATAAAATTTATATGGAATATGACAGCTTCTGAAAAGAGCGATTTAAAGGATATCCATACAAATTTAATAAAAGAAACAGAAAAAATTTTAAAATCAGATAATATATCAATGGTAGTATTTGATGAATTTAACTCTGCAAATGAGTTAAATTTGTTGGATAAAGATTATGCATATAAGATTATTTGTGAATATAAAGATAAAACTGAAATAATATTGACAGGAAGAAACCCCGAAGAAAAATATGTAGAAATTTCAGACTATATATCGGAAATTAATTGTATAAAACACCCATTTGAAAGTGGTGTAAATGCCCGTAAAGGTATAGAATATTAAGAATATATAAAACCTCTTTGCATATAATTATAAAAAATGTAAAGGGGTTATTTTTATGGATTTTAGTATTTATAAAGACATTAAAAACCGTACAAACGGTGAAATTTATATTGGTGTTGTCGGGCCTGTCAGAACAGGAAAATCAACATTTATAAAGAATTTCATGAATTTAGCAATTATTCCAAACATAAAAGATGAAAATGATATTAAAAGAGCTCAGGATGAACTGCCACAATCAGCAGCCGGAAAAACAATTATGACCACAGAGCCTAAATTTATTCCAAATAAGGCTGTTAATATTAATTTGAAAAATGATATAAATGCCAGCGTAAGACTTATAGATTGTGTAGGTTATATGGTTGATGGTGCAACCGGATATTTAGAAGAAGATAAAGAGAGAATGGTAAAAACTCCATGGTTGACACAGGAAATTCCTTTTTCTAAAGCAGCGGAACTTGGAACTCAAAAGGTTATTTCAGAACATTCAACTATAGGGATTGTCATAACTACAGATGGAAGCTTTACAGATATTCAGTCTGAAAATTACATGAAAGCAACAGATATGGCAATTAAGGAATTGGAAAAAATAAATAAACCTTTTGTTATAGTTGTAAATTCAATGGAACCTGAATCAGAGAAGTGTAAAAGTGTCGTAAAAAAATTAGAAAGCAATTACAGGTCAGCTGTCATTCCGCTTAATTGTCTTCAGTTAAGCGAAAAAGATATAAATGAAATTCTAAGCAAAATTTTGTTTGAATTTCCAATAGCAAAGATTAATTTTATGTGCCCTAAGTGGGTAAATGTTTTAGAAGATGACAACGAAATTAAGAATGCGGTTTTAGAATTGTCAAGAAACATACTCATGGTTCTTAATAAAATAAAAGATATCAATTCTTTGCCAAATACTAAAGAAAACCCGTACATAAAATCAATCACGATTAATAATGTTAATTTGTCTGACGGAGAGGTAACAATAACCTATGCTATATATGATAAATATTACTATATGACATTAAGTGAAATGACTAATACACAAATCAATAATGAACTTGAACTGGTTAGTTTTGTAAAGGAACTTGCTGAAAAAAAAGATAAATTTGAAAAAGTAAATTATGCAATAGATGAAGTTAAAACTAAAGGATATGGAATAGTAGTGCCTACAAAAGATGAAATAACACTTGAGAATCCGCAATTGATAAGAAGTGGTGGAAAGTTTGGAGTTAAAATTAAAGCTAATGCTCCATCAATGCATTTTGTCAAAGCAAATATAGTAACTGAAATTTCTCCTATAATAGGAAGTGAAGAACAGGCAAATGATTTAATTGATTATATAAACGGACAAAAGACAGATGAAAATGCAAATATATGGGACACTAATATTTTTGGTAAAACAATTGAACAAATTGTTAAAGATGGGATAGTTGCAAAAATCAGTAGAATGAGTGATGAAACTCAGGGTAGAATGCAAAATACTATAGAAAAAATCACTAACGACCAAAGCAAAGGGGTTATTTGTATTCTGTTGTAAAGCTAAAATCAAGTAGCATTCGTCTATATGTTTAAATGAAGATAGATATCTGCATTCGATTGTCTATTAGAAAAATTAAATATATTTACTTAAGAATATGATAGCGAGCATTAACAAATAGATGCGTAAGTATGCAAACTAAATCAACCTATAATGCAAATTAAATCAATCTATAATCTTGAAAAACAATAGTCCTTATGCTAGAATTATTTATTGAGTTTTAGCATAAGGATTAATATTTGGAGGATAAATAAATGCAAAAATACGGATTAAACGAATTAAGAAAAATGTATTTAGATTTTTTTGCATCTAAAGACCATTTGGTATTGGGTAGCTTTTCTTTAGTTCCCCACAATGATAACAGCTTATTGTTGATTAATGCAGGTATGGCACCTCTTAAGCCATATTTTACAGGTCAGGAAATTCCACCTAAGACAAGAGTAGCTACATGTCAGAAATGTATCAGAACAGGTGATATTGAAAATATAGGTAAAACAGCAAGACATGGTACATTCTTTGAAATGCTTGGTAACTTCTCATTTGGAGATTATTTCAAGACAGAAGCAATTCATTGGTCATGGGAATTTTTGACAGAAGTTGTTGGATTGGAAGCAGATAGACTTTATCCTTCAGTTTATCTTGAAGATGACGAAGCATTTGATATATGGAACAAAGAAATGGGTATTCCTGCTGATAGAATATTTAAGTTTGGTAAGGAAGACAATTTCTGGGAGCATGGTGCAGGACCTTGCGGACCATGTTCAGAAATTTATTATGACCGTGGTGAAAAATATGGTTGTGGTAAGCCGGATTGCACAGTAGGTTGTGAGTGCGACAGATACATTGAAATTTGGAACAACGTATTTACACAGTTTGAAAATGACGGAAAAGGAAATTATACAACTCTTAAACAGAAAAATATTGATACAGGTATGGGTCTTGAAAGACTTGCAACTGTTGTTCAGGATGTAGATTCAATTTTTGATGTTGATACAATCAGAGCTTTAAGAGATAAAGTTTGTGAATTTTCAGGAAAAGAATATAAAAAAGAATATGCATGGGATGTTTCAATTAGAATTATAACAGACCATATCCGTTCAGCTACATTTATGATTTCTGACGGAATTATGCCATCTAACGAAGGAAGAGGTTATGTTCTTAGAAGATTAATCAGACGTGCTGCAAGACACGGACGTTTACTTGGAATTGATGGAAAATTCCTTGCAAAATTAAGTGAAACTGTTATTGAAAGTTCAAAAGACGGTTATCCTGAATTAGAAGAAAAGAAAAACATGATTTTTAAAGTTCTTACTGAAGAAGAAAACAAATTCAATAAGACAATAGATCAAGGACTTGGAATCCTTACTGATATGCAAAAAGAAATGGATAATGCAGGTTCAAAGACTCTTTCAGGAAAAAATGCATTTAAATTATATGACACATATGGATTTCCTCTTGATTTGACAAAGGAAATCCTTGAAGAAAAAGGATTTAATGTTGATGAAGACGGATTTAAAGCATGCATGGAAGAACAGAAAGAAAAAGCTAGAAAAGCCAGAAAGAAAACAAATTACATGGGTGCAGATGCTACAATTTACGAGCAGATGGATAAAAATATCACATCTAAATTTGTAGGATATGACAAATTAGAAAATGAATCAGTAATTTCAACAATTGCAACTGAAGATGAAATTGTAGAAGCAATCACTGATGGTGATATGGGAACAATAGTTGTTGATGAAACTGTTTTCTACGCTACAATGGGTGGACAGGCAGGAGATATTGGTGTAATTACAAACGGCGACAGTGAATTTGAAGTAAAAGATACAATTAAGCTTTTAGGTGGAAAGATTGGTCATATAGGACAGGTTACTAAGGGAATGTTCTCTGTTGGAGATAATGTTACACTTAAGGTTAATAAGCATAATAGAGAAGATACAGGCAAAAACCATAGTGCAACACATTTATTACAGAAAGCTTTAAAGATTGTATTAGGAGATCATATTGAACAGGCAGGCTCATTAGTTACTGCAGATAGACTTAGATTTGACTTTACTCATTTCCAGGCTATGACTCCTGAAGAAATTGAGAAAGTTGAAGATATTGTAAACAATGAAATCGCTGAAAATCTTCCTGTAATTACTAAAGAAATGTCATTAGAAGATGCTAAGAAGACAGGGGCTATGGCATTGTTTGGCGAAAAATATGGTGAAACGGTTCGAGTTGTTTCAATGGGTGATTTTTCAGTTGAATTATGTGGTGGTACTCATGTAGCAAATACAGGCGTTATTTCAGCATTTAAGATTGTTTCAGAATCAGGTATTGCTGCCGGAGTAAGACGTATTGAAGCTTTAACATCAACAGGTCTTATGAAACATTATGAATCAATTGAAGAAGAAATGAATCTTGCAGCTAAGGTTGCTAAAACTGAACCTATAGCACTTGTAAAGAAAATTGAAGCTATGCAGGAAGAAATAAAAGCTCTTATGAGTGAAAACGAAAAACTCAAGAGCAAAATTGCTAATGCATCTGTTGGAAATGCTGATGACCAGATTGTTGACGTAAATGGAGTTAAGTTATTAGCGATAAAAGTCGCAGACGTTGATATGAATGGTTTGAGAAATTTAGGCGATCAGATGAAAGAAAAGACAAACGATGGAGTTGTTGTTATCGTATCAACTTTAGGCGATAAAGTTAATGTTATTGCAATGGCTGGTGATGATGCAATCAGTAAAGGTGCACATGCCGGAAATATCATTAAGGAAGTAGCTAAATGTGTTGGTGGTGGCGGCGGTGGCCGTCCTAATATGGCACAGGCCGGAGGAAAGAATCCTGCAGGTGCAGATGACGCGTTAGCAAAGGCTAAAGAAGTTCTTGAAAGCCAGGTTAAATAATAAGCAAAAAATCTTCAATATACTATAAAAAGTGGTTGACGATGTGGAAATATATGTTATAATATTTTTTGTGTGTTATGAAACACAATACCTACAGTTTTAGGAATATCGTAACTGGAGGGAGGTAAGGAAAGAATGTCAAGCGTTATCGTTAAAGAAAACGAATCAATCGACAGTGCTTTACGTAGATTCAAGAGAAATTGCGCAAAGGCTGGTATTCAGCAGGAGATTCGTAAAAGAGAACATTACGAAAAACCAAGCGTTAAGCGTAAGAAGAAATCAGAAGCTGCTAGAAAGCGCAAGTATAATTAATTATAAAAAACCGGAGTTTATGCTCCGGTTTTTTTATGTATTATATTTTAAACAATTCATATACTTAATAATAATAGCTATATGTGGAGAAAAGCTATAGATAAATATAAAATTTGTGATGCCGGCCAAATACCTACAGATGTAGTTTTTAAAGAATCTATTGTCGATATTTTAGGGAAAAGGTGTGCTTATATAGAAAATTATATTTCAATAATTGAATTATCAGATACAAACATAATAGTTAAGTGCAAACATTACTATATATTTATAAAGGGTAACAGATTAAATATCGAATATTATAATAATAAAATCTGTATGAAAATAATAGGAGATCTTAATGAAATATCATTTTGTAGAAATTTGCATTAATAGTTACGATATAAAAAGATTATTGAAATTTAACGAATTAGAGTATAGAGAGATTAAGATTTCAAATAACGAAGCTACTTTTCTTATAAACAAAAAATATTTAGCAAGGCTAACAGAAAAATGCGAGAAATACAATATTGAAATTAAAAATGTTTCCGAAATTGGAAATATAAATAAAATAAAAAAAATTAAATACATAAAAATATTTGGTATTTCGTTAGCATCATTTTTATTGATTGTAGTTATATTATCTATGTTTATCTGGAACATTACAATAGATGGCAATGTAATGCATACTTCCAATGAATTATATAATTTTATAAGAAAACAAAACGTATATGTAGGAGAATATAAAGGAAAAATTGATTGCGATGAAATAGAAAAAAAGATTCGTAATAAATATTCTGATATAACATGGGTTTGTGCAGAAATTAAAGGGACAAATCTCATAATTCATGTAAATGAAAATTATAATCGAACGATAAAGGAACAGGAAAATTCTCCGTATAATATTATTGCAAATTGTGATGCACAAATAGATAGCATAATAACAAGAACAGGTGTCGGCAATGTAAAGAAAGGTGACAAAGTTAAAAAAGGTGATTTGCTAATTTCAGGAGAAGTAGATACATATAACGAATTTGAAGAAATTATAGCTAAGAAATATGTTAAGGCTGACGGTGAAATTTATGCCAAAGTTAAATATGAATTTAATAAAAAATATAAAATAAAAGAAAAAGTAAAAAAATATGGAAAGAAATATTCATATTTTAACGTTTCGTTTGGTGATATGACAATATTAAATGGCGAAGGCAAAAATAAAGACATTTTGATTGAAAAAAATAAACTTCATTTTTTGAGAAATTATTATCTGCCTGTTACATTTACAAAAATTACAAATATTCCTTTTAAATATGTTGAAGTAAAAAGGAATAAAATTCAAATAAAAACACTAATAGATAATGATTTTACATATTATTTAATGACTTTAGAACAAAAAGGGTATAAAATTCTAGAAAAAAATGTTAAAATGGAGATTGTCGGTGACAAATATATAGGAAAAGGACAGGTGACAGTTGTTCAACCTTTTGGGTCACTTGAAGAGTTAAGTATATCAGAGGAAGGAACTACAGTTAATGAGCGTGATTGAGAGTATTATAGATATTCCTGCTGAGCATGAAAAAAAGATTTATGGAAATTTTGATGAAAATATAAAGAAAATAGAAAGAACACTTCATGTCACCATTATATCTAGAGATTCACAAATAAAAATTATTGGTGGTGAAGTTGCTGCCAAAAGGGCAAAAAAAGTATTTGAACAGCTTTTTAAATTATCTTTACGTGGCAATGAAATAACAGAGCAAAATGTTGATTATGCGTTATCATTATCTTTTGAGGATAACGAACAGGCGATTGTTGAATTAGATGATGATATGATATGCAGAACTGCGGCAGGAAAGCCTGTTAAGCCTAAAACATTAGGTCAGAAGCATTATGTAGATGAAATACGTAAGAAGATGATTGTATTTGGAATTGGCCCGGCAGGAACAGGTAAAACATATCTTGCAATGGCAATGGCAATAACTGCTTTAAAAAATGATGAGGTAAACAGAATCATTTTGACAAGACCGGCTATTGAAGCAGGAGAAAATCTTGGATTTTTACCAGGCGATTTACAAAGCAAGGTTGATCCATATTTACGTCCTTTATATGATGCGTTATATCAGATAATGGGGGCAGAAAGTTTTATGCATAATTCTGAAAAGGGAATTATAGAAGTTGCTCCTTTAGCTTATATGCGTGGACGTACATTAGATAATGCATTTATTATCTTAGATGAAGCACAGAACACTACGCCTGCACAGATGAAGATGTTTTTAACAAGAATCGGCTTTGGATCAAAGGTAATCGTGACTGGTGATTTAACTCAAAAAGATTTACCTAGAGACGCTGTTTCAGGATTAGATGTTGCGTTAAAGGTTTTAAGTAAAGTTGAGGATATAAGTTTTGTTAGCTTGACGAACAAAGACGTTGTAAGACATCCTCTTGTTCAGAAAATCGTTAAAGCGTATGAAGAATATGATGAAAAAATGGCAAAAAAGAAACAACAAAGGGAAAAGAAATAATGAATATTTATATTGAAAATGAATATGACAAAGAAATGAAGGAACGACTTGATTATGAAAAACTTATAGAAGAGGTTGTTAATGAAGCCGTGGATTATGTGAAATGTCCATATGAGTGCGAAGTCAATGTAACTATAGTAACTAATGAAAGAATTCATGAGATAAATAACGAGTTTAGAGGAATTGACAAAGAAACTGACGTATTATCATTTCCGATGATTGATTATGATAAGCCGGGTGATTTTACAGGTTTTAATGAGATTGATGATTATTATGATTTAGATACCGGAGAATTAATTTTAGGTGATATTGTTATTTCATATGACCGTGTAATAAGTCAGGCGCATGAATTTAATCATTCAGTTAGAAGAGAATTTGCTTTTCTTGTTGCCCATAGTATGCTTCATCTGTTTGGATATGATCATATGGAGGAAGATGAAAGGGTAGAAATGGAAAGAAAACAAAATGATATTTTAATAAATTTAGGAATTACGAGGGAGTAAATATGCAAAAAAAGATACTAACAACATTAACATTAATCATGGTAGCTATGATTTTAGTAACAGGATGCAAAGGAAAGAAAACTGAAAAAAAAGAAAAAACAACTGTTGAAGAAACAACAATTGAAGAAACAACTGTCGACAATTCACATATCGGACAGGTAAGAAGTAAATTAACCGGTGAATATGTAGATGAAAAAATTGGTAATAGAAGACCTGTTGCCGTAATGTACAATAACATTATAAATGCAATTCCTCATTCAGGACTTAGCAATGCAAGTGTGTGCTATGAAGCACCTGTTGAAGGATGCATAACACGTATAATGGGTATTTTTGAAAATTACGATGATCTTAAAAAGATTGGTTCAATAAGAAGCTGCAGAATTTATTATTGTTATTTTGCCTTGGAATGGGATGCAATATATGTTCATTTTGGTCAGTCTAAATATGCACTTGATTTTCTTAAAAGCGATAAGATTGATAATGTAGGTTCATATCAGTCTGTAGCTAACAGTATATTCTTTAGAACAACAGATAGAGTTGCACCACATAACTGTTTTATTGATGGTGCAGGAATTAAAAAAGGAATAAAAGAATTAGGCTATAGAAAGAATTACAAGAAAGATTACAATTCGCATTTCCAATTTGCTGATGAGGGAACTAAAGTAGATTTGGCAAGCAAAAAGATTGCCAATAAAGTAGAACTTGGTTACCCGGTAAATAAACCTTGGTTTGAATATGATGCAGCTACAGGATTATATAAGAGATTCCAATATGGAAAAGCACACATTGATGATCAGAACAATGAACAGCTGTCTTGTTCTAATATAATTATTCAGTATGTTAACGCTACTCTTTATCCTGATAATAAGAGTTTGGATATGACTTTAACAGGCTCAGGAAAAGGTTGGTATATTACAAACGGTAAGGCTGAAAAAATTACTTGGAATAAATCAGACAAGCTTGGAAGAACTACATATTTAGATAAAGCAGGAAATGAAATTGTTTTAAATGATGGTAAAACATGGATTTGCATGGTTCAGAATGAATATTCTGATAATGTAAAAATTTCAAAATAAGAGTGAGTATTATGAGTAATGATGAGTTGATATCAAAAGCATATGAGGCAATGAAAAATTCATACGCACCTTACAGTAAATTTAATGTAGGAGCAGTTGCCTTATGTGGTGAAAAAATTTACATAGGATGTAATATTGAAAATGCATCTTTCGGCGCAACTATATGTGCTGAAAGATGTGCTATTTTCAAAGCTGTATCAGATGGATGTACAAAAATTGACAAAATAGTAATTGTATGTTCTACGCACGATTTTGCGTATCCATGCGGAATATGCAGACAGGTTATGACAGAATTTATGGATGAAAATGGAATAATTGTTGTAACTAATGATAAGGAAATAAGAGAATACAAACTTTCTGACTTGATGCCGGAAAGTTTTCGTATGTAATTAGGAGATTTCAATGTCAAAGAAAAAAATAAAAAGCAGCTTTCTTCTACAAGGAAGTATTTTAGCTGTAGCAGGTTTATTAGTAAGAGTTATAGGTTTAATATATCGTGTTCCTTTAACTAATATTTTAGGTGAAAAAGGCATGGGATGTTATGGCACGGCTTATGATGTGTATAATATTTTAATTTTATTATCATCACAAAGTATGCCTATTGCAGTCTCAAAGCTTGTTTCTGAAAAATTAGGAAGAAATGAAAATAATAATGCTCACAGAATTTTTAAAGGAGCATTAATATACGGGCTTGTAATTGGTGTTATATGTGGATTAATTGCATTTTTTGGCGGAGAATGGCTTGCTTCAACATTTTATCATGCTCCATCAGCCGGAAGAGCATTAAAGGTATTAGCTCCTACATTAACAATAGCATGCATTTTAGGAGTTTTCCGTGGTTATATGCAGGGACTTGGAGATATGGTGCCAACTGCGATTTCTCAGATTTTTGAACAGATTGTAAATGCTTTTGTAAGTGTATTTGCAGCATACGAATTATTAAATTATGGATACTCTGTTTCTACAATGTTATCAGAAAGTAAAGCAGAAGCAAATGCAATATCATATGGTGCTGCAGGTGGAACTTTAGGTACATGCCTTGGTGCGGCTACAGCTCTTTTAGTCCTGATTATTATCTACTTAAAAAGAAAGTCGGATATATTAGCTGACATTTCAAAGCAGGATAAAGGCGCATTGGATTCATTTAGTAGAATAACAAAAATGATTATATTTACAATTACACCAATGCTCATAAGTACAACAATTTATAACATTAGCAACTTGTTGGATAATCCGATTTTCCAGAATATTATGGAGTTGAAATTTGGCTTAAAAGAAGATGCAAGATTAGCATTGTGGGGTGTATACAGCTCACAGTATAGAGTACTTACTACTATGCCAATAGCTATTGCATCTGCATTAGCGGCAGCAATTGTACCGTCAATGATTCGTTCATATGCTGCCGGTGATAAACTAATTGTAAATAATAAAATAGATTCAGCAATTAAATTTTCAATGATAATTGCCCTGCCTTGTGGCTTTGGATTATCAGTATTAGGTGGACCAATCAACAAAATGCTATTTCCTAATTTGAGTAATGATATGATTGTTTACATGATGATGTTTAGTGTATTTACAGTTACGGCATTTTCTTTATCAACAATCAGTAATTCAATATTACAAGGAATTGATAAATTGAATGTTCCTATTAAGAATTCAGCAATTTCATTAGGTATTCATTTAGTTATTTTGCCTTTATTACTTGTTGTATTCAAATTAGGAATATACGCTGTTGTAATAGGTGATTTCACATTTGCAATGACAGTATGTGTATTAAATTCATATTCAATAAAAAATTATACAGGCTATACACAGGAAATAAAAAATACATTTGTTAAACCTATTATTTCATCGGTAATTATGTCTATATGTTGTTATTTAGTTTATTTATTATTCCATAAATTAATCGGAAGTAATACAATATCAACGTTAATCGCTATATGTGTAGCTATTGCAGTATATGGAATTATGGTTATTAAAACGAAAATTGTTACAGAAAATGAATTAGAATCTGTTCCAAAAGGAACTATGATTATTAAAATATGTAAAAAAATTCATCTGCTGTAGTATATAAAAATATAAAACGGTAAAAAATATATGCAAAGGAGTTTATTTATGAACAAGCGTGCATATATTTTTTGTTTAGTTGCAGCTGTAATTGTTGCAACATTTGTAATTGGATATAATATTGGAACAGATAAACAATCAAAGAAGAATAATTCTCAGACTAATGCTAAAGTAATAGAAAAAGAAGGCTATTGGTTGCAATCAGTGGAAGGATACATTGTAGTATTTGAAAATGATAGAGCAACTGTTGTTGCATCCACAGAAATACCAGTGTCCAGTTTGTCAAAAAAAGAGCAGGATGTTTTAGCTGAAGGTTTTTACTTTGATACAGCAGAAGAATTATTTAAATTTCTTGAGGCTAATACCAGTTGAGGAATATTTACAATGAAAATATGTATAATCGGTGCCGGAGCGGCAGGAATGATGGCTGCAATAAATGTAGCAAATGAAAATAATGAGGTTTTTATTTTAGAACACACATCAAAAATAGGCTCTAAAATAAGAATCTCCGGTAATGGAAAATGCAATTTGACTAATGAATCAGTTTCAAAAGAAAAATATAATAATCAGGACTTTGCAGATATAGTATTAAACGAATTTTCTGTCGATGATACAAAACAATTTTTCTATAATTGCGGTTTAATGTTAAAAGATAAAAATGGATATTATTATCCTATGAGTGAGCAGGCAGCATCTGTTATTGATGTATTGCAAAGTGAATTGTATAAAAGAAATGTAAAATTAATTACTGATTTTCATATTACAAGAATGTATAGAAAAGATGATAAATTTATAATTAAGGGTAATAATAAAGAAATTATAGCCGACAAGCTTATAATTGCAACTGGTGGAAAGTCTGCTGCAAAAACCGGTTCTGATGGAAGTGGATACAGTTATGCAAAAATGTTTGGCCATAATATAATTGAACAGGTTCCCGGATTAACAGGAATTGTATGCAAAAATAAAATCTGTAAATCTTTTGCGGGCGTAAGAACTAAAGCAACTGTAACAGCTTTTATAGAAGGAGCATCAGTGTATAAGGAAACCGGAGAAGTGCAATTTACTGATTATGGTTTATCAGGAATTCCTATATTTAATTGCTGTAATTATATTTCCAGAGCTATAAATTTAGAAAAAGATGTTGAAATAACAGTTGATTATTTACCTGATATTAAGAGTGAGGATATAGAAAAATTTATTATTACACAAAAAGATAACGGAAAAAGTGTATTATATGCTTTAAAAGGAATGTTACCGTCAAAAATAGCTAATGG
>NZ_FR878144.1:0-32380 GCF_000434315.1 Eubacterium sp. CAG:156
TAATGAAAGGTTACAATCTTCCTGATAAAATATTCTTGCTGTTTCCATAATATTTTATGCCTCCTATTTAATTAATCTCATTTATAAAAATGTTTATTTTTTTCTTATAGTTTTGTATTATATCGCTCGCGTTGTCTTATGTCAATAGTGTTGTCTGTTTTCTTCATAAAAATTTTTATGCAAACTTTTTATGTCTGTCTTGTAAATCTAAATTCTCCCCCCAATTTATTATGCTATTTTGCAAATTTTTACGGCAATTTCTTACGCTTTTACAATAATGGGTACTGCTTTGTTTTAAATCATTTAGTTAAGCCTTGTTATTACCCTGATTTTTATTTATTTCTAACTGGTCAATAGCATGCATGATATGCACCCGCATTGCACTTCTGGCACCTTCTGCATTTCTATTTTTCATAAATTCCATAATCATTCTATGCTCTGATATAACCTGCTCTACAGGAATATGCTCTGTTTCATACAAATAAACACCTTTTTCAATTGACTGATGCAGTACAGGCTCTAGTTGATTTATAAATTCATTATGAGTTGCATTTGCAATGGAGCAGTGGAACATCATTTCTTTATGTGTATAATCTATGCCTTTTAAAAGCAGTTCTTCTATTTCTTTACCTATGGCAAATATTCTTTCTAGTTCTCTATCTGATGCCCTTATGGTCGCATAATACGCTATCTCCGGTTCAAATATAAGACGCATTTCATAAAGGTCATCTATATCAACCTTTGCTGAAGCCGTATCTTCAAGACCTGCTACCATTTTAGGAGTGTAATCTTCTCTTATAAATGTTCCTTTTCCCCTCTTTATTTCCAATACATTTCTTGCTACTAAAATACGTATTGCTTCTCTTAAGGTAATTCTACTTACTCCAAGTTCTTCAGATAACTGAAGTTCATTTGGAAGTTTATCACCGGGATTATATTTTTTTTCAACTTTTATCATCGACATTATTGTCTCTGCAACATCATCCGATAATCTTTTATTTTTTCCCATAATAATCTCCATTCAAAAAACCACATAGCCATATTGTTTTTTGGCCATGTGGTTTATAATTCAAAATATAATATACAGGTTCAAAAACACCTAAATTATAGTTATGTTTTTATTTCGATATAATTTAATCCCTTTGCCTTATCAGGTCTCAAGTTGGGGGCCTTTGACCCCAACATCTTAACATATCTATAAGTATTTCTTTAATACATCAACTTTGTCTAATTTTTCCCATGGAAGGTCAAGGTCAGTACGTCCAAAGTGACCATAAGCTGCTGTCTGCTTGTAAATCGGTCTTCTCAAATCTAACATCTTGATAATTCCTGCCGGTCTTAAATCAAAATTCTCTCTAATGATATCTACTAACTTATCATCATGAATCTTTCCTGTTCCAAATGTATCAACCATTATTGAAGTTGGCTGTGCAACACCAATTGCGTATGATAACTGAATTTCGCATTTTTCAGCAATTCCTGCTGCTACAATATTTTTAGCTACATATCTTGCTGCATAAGCTGCTGAACGGTCTACCTTTGTGCAGTCCTTACCTGAGAAAGCTCCGCCGCCGTGACGTGCATATCCACCATAAGTATCAACAATGATTTTTCTTCCTGTAAGTCCGCTGTCACCATGTGGTCCACCGATTACAAAACGTCCTGTAGGATTGATAAAATATTTTGTATCCTCGTCTAACATTTCCTTAGGAAGTACCGGTTCAAATACATATTTCTTTATGTCTTCATGAATCTGTTCCTGTGTAACATCTGGATTATGCTGTGTTGATAATACTACTGCTTCAATTCTTGCAGGCTTATCATTTTCGTCATATTCTACTGTTACCTGACTCTTTCCGTCCGGTCTAAGATATGTTAGCACTCCATCTTTTCTTACTTTTGTAAGCTGTTTTGTTAATTTGTGAGCTAATGAAATTGGAAGTGGCATTAATTCTTCTGTTTCATTTGATGCGAAACCAAACATCATACCCTGATCTCCTGCACCAATTGCTTCAATTTCTTCATCACTCATCTTATTTTCTTTTGCTTCTAATGCTTTATCAACACCCATTGCGATATCTGTTGACTGTTCATCTAATGCAACTATAACACCACATGTATCTGCATCAAAGCCATATTTTGCTCTGTCGTATCCAATCTCTCTTACTGTATCTCTAACTGTTTTCTGAATATCAACATAACCTTTTGTTGTAATTTCACCCATAACTAAAACAAGACCTGTTGTAATTGATGTTTCACATGCTACTCGGCTCATAGGGTCCTGTCTCATTAACTCATCCAATATTGCATCTGAAATCTGGTCACAGATTTTATCAGGATGTCCTTCAGTTACTGATTCTGATGTAAATAATCTCTTCTCCATCATCGTTCTCCTTTTCTTAAGCTTTATCTAATTTATCTTTTAGCAGATTTATCCAAAATTTCATAAAAGAAAATCCACTGTTTTAAACAGTGGATTTGAAATCAAGGTTTTCAAATCTTATTGATCGATTGCTCGCTCAGGTGGGCACCTTCCATATAGGGGTTGCCGTGGCATCACAGATCCTTGTATCTCCGCCAACTCTGAATAAGATAAATTAATCATTTATTTAACTAACAAAAGTAGAATAATACATTCATTTCTTTCCGTCAACCATTATTTTATGAACGCCATATAAATTCCATATAAAATATGAACCATTTTTTTAATAATCTATATATAAAATTGCACTTCTTAACCGGTATCTACATATACATTATAAAATATTATTCCACTTTATTTCACAAATATTATTTGCTGTATTTTTCTTCTATTTCTGTAATCATCTTTACTCTGTTCTCATGTCTGCCGCCTTCAAATTCAGCTCCAAAGAATTCGTCAAGAATCATTTTTGCCAACTCATCTCCTACTACTCTTGCGCCAAATGCAATTATATTAGCATCGTTATGCATTTTTGTAAGTTTAGCTGAATATGGGTCACTACATACTGCTGCTCTAACACCCGGAACTTTATTAGCAGCCATTGAAATACCGATTCCTGTTCCACACATTAAAACGCCGTAATCTACTTCGCCATTTACAACTGCTTCGCCAACTTCCATTCCCTTCTTAGGGTAATCGCATTTAATGATTTCTCCATTTTCATCATAATTTGTACCGTAATCTACACATTCATAGCCTTTTTCTTTCATGTAAGCTATCATCTTATCTTTTAAATCTACTGCTGCATGATCGCATCCAAAACCAATCTTCATAATTTGTACCAACCTTTTCTTTTTATGTTTACTAAATTTATAAGTTTTATTCTACCATAAGTAAGTTTTATCATAAGTATTCTGTGTGACTGTTACCAAAATTTTGTAGTCTAATTTTAATTAGCTGATTCTTACTTATTTTAATATATTACTTATTCAAATGAAACCTTTTTAATAATACATCATATTCAGTTATTTTCAATCATTTTGGCAGATATTTGCTAAAAATACATGTCTATCTGTCTCCAAATATATGCAAATATAAATCTTCTAATGTTGGTGAAGCCTTTTTTGCATTGTCCACATCCGGAATCCCATCACATAAAAAACGCACCCTAATCTTTGCATATTCTTTTGACAAACTTGTAACTGTATATTTGTTCATAATTGAATTTACATCCTGTTCATTGATTTCTGCTTCATATACAACATCTTCAATACCTTTTAACAGATTTTCAGGAGTATCTTTTTTTCTAAGTATTCCGTTATCTAAAATTAATACTTCTTTTGCGATAAATTCAATATCTGAAACAACATGAGTTGCAATAATTACAATCTTATTAAACCCAATCTGAGATATCAGATTTCTGATTCTAATTCTCTCCTTTGGGTCAAGTCCTGCCGTTGGCTCATCTAAAATAAGAATCTTTGGGTCATTTAATATAGCCTGTGCAATTAATGCTCTTTGTTTCATGCCCCCTGAAAAGGATTTTAATTTTTTATTTTTAACATCATACAAATTAACAAATTTAAGAACTTCTTCTATTCGTTTTTTTGCCTCTGTTTTTTTTAATCCTTTTAATCCTGCAATATAATCAAGAAATTCTGCTACGGTAAAGCTATCATATACTCCCTGTTGCTGTGGCATGTATCCTATAAGATTTCTATAATCTTTGCCCATGCTTATTGTTTCTTTTCCATTATATAAAATTTCTCCACTGCTTCTGTCTATGGCATCTACTAAAATATTCATAAATGTAGATTTACCTGCACCATTAGGTCCTAATAAACCATATATTCCTTCTGTAAATTTACACGAGAATTTATTTAGTGCTTTTTTGTCACCATACTTTTTCGAAAGATTATTTATTTCTAAAATCATAGTTTATCCCTTTTCTATAAAATTTTTCTTTTAGTATAGTTCTTAAGATTTTTAAAATTCATAATAAAAACTGCTACTATAATAATTGCTAAATTAATCCATTCCACTACAGTTGCTTTTGTAAAATAATCGCTCATGTTTACTACCGGAATAAACATAATCTTATTCATAAATTCAACTCCCAGCATATATAGCACAACCGGCATAACTATAATTCCCATAGATATTACTACATTTTTGATGTAATCAGGAGAAAAATCCGATATTCCCACTACAAGCAAACCTAGTAAAATTATACCCATGCATTTACACAAATAAATTAAAATCAAAGCTGCAAGAATTGATATATGTAATGGAAAATGTTGCAACTGTGATAGACTCTGTGCAGGTGCCGCAAATCCGTTTGGCTTATATGCTTTTAACAAAATAACAAGCCACGGAATAGTTTCAATACACCATAAAACAACCGAAATTAAGATTGCGTTTAAATATTTATTTCTAATTAATTTGCTTCTTCCATAATATGTAGTATCCAAAAGTTTCTGCATTTCTTTCTGCCTGTCATAAGTAAATATTGGCACTACACAAAATACTGCAATGATAAATAAAATCAGGAAACTAATATCCTTATCGTATATTGTTACATCACCAAATATGTAACCGAATACTAAATCATTGGTAAACCAGCCTTCAATATTCTGCTTTTCCTTCAGTTCTTTAAGATAATCATTTTTCTCCTGAACTTTTTGGAAATCATCGTATGGCATCATCTGTGCATTATATTCCTGACTTGCCATAACATATACCTGATTATCAACCTCACCATTTATGTATTTTTCCGTAAGTTCGTCATATCCTGCCTGAATCTCATCATATCTTTTCTGTTCAGTATCAAGATACTCCTGACTCTTTTTATCCGGAACTCCATATACTTTTGAAATATAATTTGCATAGCATTTATCATGATAATCCATTTTAGTATTATCATTGCTCAAAAAATATCCCTGAATCACAACAAGTATTATGACAAAGAAAGCAACTTTATTAACTGCAAATATTTTCTTTTTCTCATAACTAAGTATTCCTTTTGATTTTATGCCTATGTTTTTCTGTCCTTTAGCAATTCTTAAATGCGGAAACTTTATTACTCTTTTCGTTGTAAACGAATACATTGCAAAGACTATTGATGCCGACAGATAAACTGCCATTATTATTAATGTCCACTTAAACAATTCAAAAGGATGTTGTAAAATATTTATATTTATGTATTTTGCCATAAACGATTTAGTATTTAATAAGGTAACAGGGCTTAACATTTTAAATACAGCCGTACTCATATTCCACTCAATACTATTAGTTATAAGTAATGAAACTGCCATGCTTATAAGAATTATCCCATAAGTAACCGTTTCATTTTTTACAAGCGATATTATTCCTATAACTACAATTCCTATAATGCAGACAGCTATCCATTTAACCATGAAATATATAATCATATACTGCCATATCTGCATTGGCAGGGCAAATTCATAAAATCCACGCACTGACTGAATCGGTACATTCATTCCGCTAAGTCCATACTTAATATATAACTGAACAAATTTAATTCCATATACAATTATTATTGCAATTGCTGACGTTATGGATAATGCCACCATCTTGTTCACAATTAAATTCAACCGTCCGTTCCTGCAGGATTTTAATAAATCTAACATTCCTTTTTTTATTTCCTGACTTACTAATATAAGTGCAATCTGAACGACCATTACAAAAAGTATTATGTCCGTAAGTCCGAATTCTGTTATCTTCTCAATCACCCTATAGTTACCATATACCGGTTTCACATTTTTTACGGCTTCATATGCCTTAACCGTTCTTTTAGCATTGCTTAATTGAAATTTATTGTTTTTAGAAAACAATACAATGCTTTGCATATTTGTGCCATCCTCTTTTATCTTAATAAGATATTTACCGTAATTGTCAATCTTATTCTTCTGTAACTTATCCTGTGCAGCAATCTGTTCCTTCGTTTCTATTTCTGCCCTCGTTTCATAAAGAACATTAACTATACACAAACTTATTAATAACGCTATAATTATTTTAGAGAATACTATTTTCTTTAATTCTTTTATTATCATTTCTTTATTTTTAACCCAATCATCTCTCCTTGTGAAAATGACGATACAGAACTATTATTATCTGATTCGTCATCCACAAAATCACTCAAATACCCATACAGATATTTATTGCCTGCTGCCTGTAACGCCAATATTTTTTTATCCATATCATAATCAGGCTTTATATCTGTCCATTTATGTTTGTCCGTATCATAGCATCTGTATTCCGGAGGGATACTCTTATCTTCTGCATCCGGAGCCCCAAGTTCTTTATCTTTATCATACTGTGTTTTTACAATATATATTTTATTATTTACATATGAATATGACATACGATATGCATTATCCAACTCCTTACTTGTGCCTTTCTTCTTATCATATTCATATAAAGTGAATTGTTCACCATAGCACGTTAAATAGTAATAATAATTTTTATTAATTCCTATTAAATAAAAATCATAAAATCCCTTTACATCCTCCATTCCTTCATAGGTCATGTTATAATTGAAATCCATTTTTTCAACATCACCATTTTTTATATCTACACAATAATAATCACTATGTTCGTCAAATTTTTCTATTTCTTCTGCATAAGGGTTAGCACATGAAGTAAGCCATTCTGTATATTTACTCCATGTTTTGAACTCGGAATCATATACATTTTTATTCTGATATCTAATTCCAAGATATATCCTGTTTCCACTCTTCGCCTTTGAAAAACATGATATGTTAGCTTTGTTTCCAAAGTCAGTCAATTTTTTCTGTTCCCCTGTTTTTATATCGACTTCATATAATTCCGATGTCTCAGAAGCAACCATGACCATTCCATTATCATCGGCCTCACCATCTTCACTAGAATAACTTGTAAGATAGATTTTACCGTCAATAAACAAAGCTTCCTGATCATCTGTAGAAAAATCTAAAGTTGCAATTTTCTTTTTATTACTTCCATCAACATTACTTTTGTAAAGTGTAGTTCCACCTACATCTAAAAAATAATAAAGGTCATTTTCATATATGAATGCATACGCCACTTTTCCCTCCATTATTGCATTACAAGTAATTTGTTCCCCGGCAACATATTCATGATTACAATTTGCAAGTCCGCATGCAACAACAGTCGAATCTGTCTTTGGATTGTACACTTTAATACACGAATATCCTGTACTCATATCATATCCGGAAAGAGTTACCATATCCTCACCATAAGATGCATCTGGTTTTATCACTTCCACCGTACTAACCTTTTCATTTGTCTGTGCCTTCTCATTTCCACAGCCTGTTATAAATAACGACAATAGACCGACCATTAAAAAAATGTATTTTCTCATTTGCTCAACCCCTTATTCATTTCTAATCTTTGTTTATTTATTTCCGATACTATTTCATCTGCTCCGGCCTCTTTTAGTTTTCTGTCAAAATCATTCCAAGCCTCTTCAAAACTTCCATATTCATCGCTAAATAACTTCGGAACATCATTAACTTCTCCCAAAAACTCTCTTTCTATCTTTCGAATTGCTACTACTTTCTCTTTATAA
Source organism: Eubacterium sp. CAG:156 (assembly GCF_000434315.1). Lineage (NCBI taxonomy): Bacteria > Bacillati > Bacillota > Clostridia > Eubacteriales > Eubacteriaceae > Eubacterium > Eubacterium sp. CAG:156. The sequence continues at coordinate 8,013 of NZ_FR878144.1, forward strand.
GCTGATAAATCAAAATAATAACCTTCTATGCCTATATCTATTTTTGCATCTTTCATAGATTCTTTTGCCAATTGTCGGTCCTTATCATCTGTATCATTTATAAGATACTGATTCGCCATATTACCTGCTCCATCTGATGTATACAAATCTGTGATTTTGGGAGTATAACTCTTTACTTCATATCCGGCAGACTCTGTTCCATTCACCATTATTTCTGACAGCATCTTATCACTACATATTGTAGCCATTGCTTCTAGAGCTTTCTCTTTGTTATTAGATTTACTACATACTCCATTAATCGTTGACCATCCTCCGATATCTGTTGTATATCTTTTTATCATAGGTACAGCCTCCATATTCTGACTGGCATCCCAACGTGTATGGAAATCCATTGTTTTCTTTCCTGCTGTTGTCATGCAACTGCTTTCTAAAAAACTATTAACAGTCACATCACCCAAAATGTCTGTTGTACTATAGTAATATTTTTTGTCTTTTATACCGTTAATACAGCTATATCCCTGCTGATACATTTCATATAGCGCTTCATAATCTTTTCTTACTTTTTTGCTATCAGTAATCGTTATGACATTTTCATCATTAGTATTTGCATCTACGCCTACGCACTCTAACCAAAATACCGGAGCACTGTCATAATTATCAAAATAAAAATTAGGTTCTATAAAGTTTAATTCATATTGATTCAAATAACTCGTTGTAATACTATATTTATAATCACTTTCCCAACCTTTTAATTTATTTAACACAGGAATAATATCACTTAGAGATTTTCCCTCAACATCACTTTTTTTAATTCCATATTTATCAGCCACATCTTTGTTGTATATGTAATAATTTGTTTCGCTTGAAAAAACATTTGTCTTAAATCCATAAAATGTTCCATTGTAAAGACTTAGATTATACAATCCTGACGGATATGCCTTTGTGAGTTTTTGATATGCATCTGTATTGCTGTATTTATCCAAATCTTCATATATGCCATTAAAAACCATTTTCTGACTTGAATTGTCTGTTACATCATTACATCCTACCGATGTTATTATGTCTGGTGGATTATCTCCATTAATCACATCAAGTACATATTCTAATGTCATATTTTCTAATGCCACAGGCATAAAATAAATAACATAATCCGCACCATTTTCCACCAAGTAATCATTCACTGCAACCATCTGTTCATCCGAATATCTATGCTCAGTTTTGCCATTCCATACTTGTGGTTCAGCATACATATAGCTTAAAATTGTCTTATCCGGATATCTTTCCTCAAGAAATTCCTTAGACAATTCAATATGTTCATCTGCATTCTCATTTTGTAATGAAGTTTCTTCCTTAGCAGATATTACTGTTTCTTTTTGTGTTGCATTCAGAAAATCTCTTGCACTGTCGTTTTCTGTATTATTATTGTTACATCCTGAGAGTATTATTGCTGAAGATAACAGCAATATTTTTAGACATTTACTTCTCATCTCGCACCCCCTGTTATAAGATATCAATATTATTCTTCCCTTTAATACATTATACTGCATAAAATTGTTTTGCGGTATTTTATTTTAAGTATATAGAGGTGTATCAGCTCAATATGTCGTTGCTAATGCCCTAGTTTTATTATTTTGAAACACTGTACTTCCTCCACATACATTCGCAGCTGAAACACTACATACATTAGACACTAAAAGTGTAGTCGCTGTTAATAAACATATAATTTTTTTCTTCATTAATTCATATCTCCTTTCGTAATTTTGTCAACTCAATATTAATATTTTGCTAACATTATATAGCTTCAATGATTGTAAATAATATAACTAAATATATTTTCTTTTTCCATATTTTTTTGCATGAAACGACAAAAAACTATTGTTTTTGGTCATTTCATTTTGTTTTTTTTTATTTTATTGTATACTATTTGTAAATTATTTATAAATTATGCAATGCAAGGGGGTTATATTATGAAAACAACATTACTATATTTATTTATTTATATTATAGAAGCTTTAATATTATGGTCATACTCATCTAATTTATTTCACTCAAGATACTCTAAAAAAATAGAGTTTATAGGTTTGTTTACTGGATACGGATTTCTATTTTTACTTGCATTCATAAAAGTCGTTTGGATTAATTTACTTTTTTTTCTGCTTATTAATTTTATTTTTTTTATTATATTTTATAAACTTAAATGGAACCTTTGTCTTCTACATTCTATGGTTTTAGCCTGTCTTATGAGTCTTAGCGAACTGACAATCACAGGATTATTCTCGCAGTTTAATAGCGTTGTACTTTATAACAGTTATGATTTTTTATTGCTAGTTATTCTTACCATTTTTAGCAAAATTTTTTACTATATAGGAATTAGAATTATTATTACGTTAATGCATGGTATAATAAGCGAGAACGGACATATTAATAGAGCAACAATCCTGCTTAATATAATACCTCTAATTTCACTTTATATTATTTTAATAATGACTGCTGGGATTTTAAGTACAAAAGTACCATCAGGTTTTAAGCCTTTATTATCATCCTGTGCAATTTTGTTATTTGTTATAAATATATTGGTTATGTATATTTACTATTATACACAGCAAAAATCTCATGAACTTATAAACCTTCAAATTCAATTACAAAAAGAATATGATATGGCAGAATACTACAAAACTTTATTCAAACAAGATGAAAGTCAGAAAATCCTGATTCACGATATTCGAAAGCATTTTATGTCCATTGCAAACTTAAATGAACAAAATGAGCAGGATAAGATTCGGCAATATCTTGATACTATTTTAAATTCATCTGATTTGCAGACTTCGGTTCACATTTCTGATAACGAATTGTTAAATTACATTATATGTCACTATATACAATTATGTAAAAACAAAAATATTAACTTAAAAGTTGATGTTCGAAAAAAAATGCTCCAACATTTGGACTATTCTGAGCTTACAGCTTTGTTTTGCAATCTGTTAGACAACGCCATAGAAGCATGTATTAATATTCAGGATTCCTATATTGATTTAAGCATCACTTCAAATGAAATTAATCATATAACTATAATTAATATCGTTAACACCTGTAATACTATTCCGACTTTTAATAAATCCGGAATGCCTATTTCAAACAAAAATAACAAATTAAAGCATGGCTTTGGATTAAAAAGTGTAGAACGAATTATTAATAAATATAACGGAAATATAAAAATGTATTTTAACAATAAAAAAATGACCTTTCATACAGTCATAACTATGGAAGACTGCTAACACATAAGAATATAAAATTATTGAATTATATTTAATTCCTATTGTATAACTATTAACAACATTCAAATTTATAAGAAGGGGAATTTACAATGCGAATTTTAATTTGTGATGATGACTTAGAAATGTCTATGCAACTCAAAGAGATTTTACAATGCTTTTTTAGCACAAGTTCTTTAAATATACCTGAGATTACGATTTATAATAATGGTACTGATTTACTTTTAGATTCCGGTGAAAAAGATATTGTCTTTTTAGACATAGAATTACCTGATGTAAGTGGTATCTACGTTGGCAATGAGCTAAAAAAAACAAATTCAAATACCATTATATTTATTGTAACTTCTTATTCCCAATATTTAGATGATGCAATGCGTTTTCATGTATTCCGATATCTTTCAAAGCCTCTGGATAAGCAAAGAATTTTTAGAAATATGAAAGACGCAATAAACTTATACACTTCTTCCGTTACAAAAATTCCAATAGAAACGAAAACTGAAGTATTTACAGTATTAACATCCGACATTGTTTGTATCGAAGCACAGGGAAGAAAAATAACTATTCATACTACCACTGGAGATTACGACTCTATACATAACATGCACTATTGGACAGATACTTTAAATATGCCATGTTTTTTTACTTCACATAGAAGTTTTATTGTTAATTTAAGATACGTTTCTAACTTTGATCATTCACTAATATATTTGTATGGCAATAAAATACGTGCTTATTTAACAAAAAGAAAATACACACAGTTTAAAGATGCATACATGCTATATTTAGAAAGCACACGATAATTTATTGTTTCGCTTTTTTACACAAAAATATAGTTTTATAAACTTGTCATATATAAACAAAACGCCGGCAAATTTTCTTTGCCGGCACTCTTATTATGTTAGTAGAATTTATTATGATTTTGCTTTACTATTCTCCATTTTTAGGAGTAGCTATCAAATTATCATGCGAATTGCTTTCTTAGGCTAATTTACATTTAAAATTATTTTTTTGTATATAATTTTGCTTTTTAAATTATACTAATGCAGCTCCAAGGGCCTTGCATGCTGCAAGAGCTTCTTCATCCGGCATTTCATTTGCAATAACACTATCTGTTGCAAGTTTTATTCCTGATGCTGAACAGTCCGCTTCCCAATTTTCCATCCATTCTCCGGTTCCCCAGCCATAAGAGCCAAATAATGCGACTTTCTTTCCCGGTAATTCAGGTTTGCATTCATCAAACATTGGTGCGAATTCGCTTTCTTCCAAAACTTCATCTCCCATTGCAGGACAACCAAATGCAATTCCATCATACTCTTTTACTTTTGCTGCGCCAAAATCTGCTGCTGAAATTAATTCAGCTTCAGCACCTGCTTCTTTTATTCCTTCAACTACAGCTGTTGCCATCGTTGATGTGTTACCTGTTCCAGTCCAAAATACTACTGCGATTTTACTCATTTGTTAAAATCCTCCTTATTTATATTTGCTTATGATTATTCATAAGTTTTTTATTATATGATGCTATTATCAGTATTTAACTGACCAATCATTAAACTCTACGCATTATCACAATCATGCATCATTATATTTATTTAAGCTGCAACTGTTAATTGCATAACACTTCGTCCATTAATCCAAAGCTTCATATAAATATCTCTGCATTTCTTGTATTTGCGAAATGTCTTTTCCGCCTCTTCTTCATTGCAATATACTTTCCAATAACCTGTACATTTGCAATTGCACCCATGATTTTCAATAAAGCCTTTTACATCACCTATCGGATATTCTAAAAATATTCCTATTTCATGTGGAAACTGATTTAACTTTTCAAATTTCTTCTTTAACTGGAGTATTATGTTTTCGCAATTAACGCCTCCGACAATTTCATTGTCATCAATCAAATATCCATGATTTAATAAGAAACTTCTTATTTCATCCCTGTTTAATATTTTTTCCAAATCTGCTCTTCTGTAAACATATATAAGGGCTTTATTCACTCCCACGTTTTCTGACAAAATGTCAAATGTAATACCTTTTCTCTTCATTTTTGAATTCCAATAAGTCACTCTTACATGAAGCTCTTTTAGTGATTTATATGTATATGTAAATAGGCTTGCTGCCTTAATAGACGCTAACGTTGGAGAACAATGCTCTATTAACTCCTGTTCAAACATATTGCCTACCTCCCAAACATTTTAATTCCTGCCTTTAGTTAGTTGTAACTAACCTGTAGGTCAAAAAAATTACGGGCTTTATCATTCATAAGTCGTGTTTCATTGGAGGTAGAAACTTACTTATGACCTAAACACTTTCGTGTTGCATTATGCCCGATTTTATAGGTGCAGTTAGTTGTTAAAACTTTGCGTTAGTCTTAACTAACTACAATATACTTTACATTCTTTTGTTTGTCAATATAAATTTATAGAAATAATCTTTTTAGTAACAATTAATCTAATTAAACATACAATGCAATGTCTAAAAAAGAACTGCAAATAAAAGTATTCACAATTATTCGCAGTTCCTCTTTAATTTAAATTTTTCTAATTATTCATCTTTCAAAATCAGCTAATTAAATTCTTTCAACTTTAATTAAGTTTGTATTACCTGATGTGCCATTTGTATATCCACCTGTAATTACGATTCTGTCATCTTTTTCTAAGCCAAGTACTTCTTTAGCTGTTTTCTTAGCTGTGTAGAATAAAACTTCTGTAGAATCAAATTCTTCTACCATAATAGGTGTTACACCCCATGATAAAGCTAATTTTCTCCATGTCTTCTCATTTGTTGTAAGACCTACAATATCAACCGGTGAACGGAATCTTGAAATCATTCTTGCTGTCATACCTGATAATGTACATACAGCAATTCCTTTTGCCTTAATATCAATGGCCATACCACATGTTGCATGTGAAATAGCATCTATTTCATTTCTAATCTGGAAATCAAAATTTCTAAATCTCTTATCATAATGGATACTCTGTTCTGTTCTTTCAGCAATCTTAGCCATTACTTCTACAGCTTTTACCGGGTATTTTCCTGCTGCAGTTTCTCCTGATAACATAATTGCACTTGTTCCATCGTAAACAGCATTAGCAACGTCTGATATTTCAGCTCTTGTAGGTCTGATATTTGTAATCATTGACTCTAACATTTCTGTTGCTGTAATAACTCGTTTACCAAGCATACGACACTTAGTAATCAAATGCTTCTGAATTGCTGGAAGCTCTTCGTATGCAATTTCAACACCCATGTCACCACGGCCAATCATAATGCCTTCACAGGCTTCGCAAATTTCTTCAATATTATCTACACCTGCCTGATTTTCAATCTTTGCAATGAGGTCGATATCTTCACCGTCATTTTCTTTCAAAAACTGCTTTACATCTAATAAATCCTGCTTCTGTGATACAAATGAGCATGCAATATAAGCAACTTCATTTTTAATACCAAATAATATATCCTGCTTATCCTGTTCACTCAAATATTTCTGTTTTAATACTTTATTAGGGAAGCTCATGCTCTTTCTGTCTGATAAAACACCACCTACTGTAACTTCTGTGATAATGTTGTTTCCCTTAATTTCTTTTACGACAAATTCCATTAAACCATTATTTAATAAAATTCTGTCCCCTACATTTAAATCCTTGTTCAAATTCTTATAAGATACAGAGACTATTGTCTGGTCGCCTTCTACTTCATCAGTTGTAAAAGTAAATGGGGCTCCAGCCTTTAATTCAATCTTTCCGTCTTTAAATGTTCTAATTCTATATTCTGGTCCCTTTGTATCTAACATAACCGCTATAGGAAGATTTAATTTTGTTCTAACTTTTTTAATTATATCAATTTTTTTCTGCTGTTCTTCGTGTGTGCCATGTGAAAAATTGAGACGCGCAACGTTCATTCCTGCTTTACACATATCTGTAATGATTTTCTCGTCTGTAGATGCCGGTCCTATTGTACATACAATCTTTGTTTTACGCATTATTATTCTCCTTATACGCTTAATTTACTTAATCTGAATCTTCTAAACCAAGGATAGATATTTGTGAAACTATATTTGAAATATCATACCAAATACATTCTATCTAACCCCATTTATAATACAAATATCCTTTATTTATTTCAACTGTTTTTTCCTATTTAAAAGAAAAATACACTTTTTAGCATCAAATACTTTATTTTTAAAACTAAAAAGGAAAAAATCCTTTAAGTATAGGTTGTGCCATTTTAGAAAAAATATCCATTTTCTAAGCAAATCACCTTAACTTAAAGGACTTTATGTTTTTGCAAATATTTTATTGTCGAGATATATTCAACTGATATGCAATCTATTGTTTATTTTGCTCTCAATTTTTTATATTATCCGTATTTGCATTTTTATTTCACTTACTGATATACAAAAATTATCTTATCAGATGTAAGGAAATTTATATCATATTCTATCTTTATTTCTTTTGCATCTTTAGGTACTTCAAAAAATATCTTTCCTTTTGTTTTTCTTCCCTTTGAAAGAGTTGCATCTAAACTTTCCTGATCAAAATCATAATATGATTTGCAATCATATCCATCTGCATAACACGAAAAATCACCTGTAGAAATGTATTCATTATCATCTGATATATTTTCAAATTCAAATGTAGCATATATTATTTTGTTTCCCTTTGCCGGTTCTGAATATTCACTATAATCAGTAAATTCACCACAATCCAAAAAAGAGACTTTCAAACTTTTAGTTTCAACTACATCACCTTTTGCAAACTCAGTCTGTACTGACTCTTCCTGTTTATCATTTTTAGAATCAGCATCGTCTTTATTTTCATCATTAGAATCTTTCTTTTTGTCATCTGTCTGTGACACTTTTTTAGGGTTTGAATCAGTTCCTGATTTATCTGAATCTCCTGAGTTCCCCCCTGCTGCTGCAATTATGATTACTACAATTACTATTGCTGCTATCCACCATTTTTTCTTCTTTTTCTCGCCTGCCATAATTTTCCTGGTATGATGTATTTAAATTTAAACACACCTATACTCTCCTCCTTCTAAAATGTTATTTCTAACCGGATTAATTTTTGAAATCAAAATTTATTTCGTAAATACTGAAAATATAATCAATAAACTTATGACTACTTTAAGTTTCTGAAATCAATTTTTTTCAAATCCGTGTCTGATTTACAACTATTTTATAGGATTTGTGGAAATATTTGGTATGCTGTCAGCATACAATTATTAAATTGTAAATTTGCATTAATTTATTAAATTTCGTGGATAGTTTTATATGTATATTTAATTGCAATTTGCAAACTAAGCAAACAAAACTAAGCTTAAAGTGACCTTACATTTATAACTTACAATTTATATAATTATCAATGCAACAACTATTAATAATACGAGAATTGTAACCGGATAAATTGCAAATCCAATCAATCTTATCAACATATTTTTTTCTTTTACAATCGGAAGTCCGTCTCTTATTCCTCTCCAATTAAAGTAAATTGCTACTGTAACTAATTCTGTTATTAGCATAATTATCTTGAACACTATATCTTCTTTTGTCTTAACAACCGGATTAGAACTACTTGACTCCATCGCCATTGCAAGACTAATCATACTTGCATATCCTGCCAATGCAATTAACATATTAGCAATCTTTCCGCTTCTAAATCCAGGTGGCAAAAATGACTGTTTTATTTTTTCATCAGTTTCATTACACTGAAAACTAATTCTTTCGCCCAATTTATTATTTAATGCCTGCTCTAACTTTTCTATATTTTTATATCTTTTTTCAGGGTCTATAGATGTACATTTATCTATTATTCTTTTAAGACTCTTTGTTTCTTTATCAGGATACTCATCAACCATGAGTATATTTTTCATTAGCATTCCTATCGAATAAATATCTGACCTGCAATCCGTCTGTGCAAAACCACACTGTTCAGGTGATGCATATCCTTGTGTTCCCATTATTACTGTATCAACACTTTGATTTTCGTCATATTCCCTTGAAATGTTAAAATCTACAAGATATACAACATCATCATTTGAAACTATAATATTTGTTGGTTTTATGTCTCTGTGAATAATAGGCGGATTCATATTATGTAACTGTTTTAAAATATTACACAACTGTTCCATGATTTTTTTTACTGTTTCCACATCAGTTTTATTATATTTTTTGTCCAAAGTCAGTCCATGTATATATTCTTCTATAATAATAAGTTCTTTCTCATCTTCTATAATTTCATATACTTTTGGAATTCCTTTGATTTGCCTGTTTTTCAAAATTTTATATATTTCTATATTATAATTTTTCAAAGTCTTTTTAATGTATATTCCATCGTTTACAGTATTTTTTACTAATTTCACATTTTCATGTTTTCCCATATCGGACAGTTCTTCGTAAATTGACAAAATATATTTTTCTCTGTTAGTCATATTGATTTCCCTTTACATTTTTAATAAACTGATGTAGTTAATATTATACACTATTTTTGATTATCGTAAAAGAAAGGACGTTTTAATTTGAACAAATCAGACATAAAAAATTTATCAGAGAAACCTACTGATGATCTTTTAAAGATATTAAAATCTGCTAACAATCAAAAGGATTTAAAATCATATATTTCATCAAATTTAGATGAAGAACTGAGCCTTGACGAATATTTGGGAAATAAACTTACTGAGAAAGGGATTTCTAAAAGCCAGGCAATTAAGAATTCAAATCTCGATAGAACTTATGGTTATGAAATTTTTAAAGGTCAAAAGGTTATCGGACGTGAAAAACTAATCGCACTTTGCATTGGAATAGGTCTGAATCTTACTGAAACGCAGCGTGCTCTTACTATTGGCAAACAAAAAATCTTATATGCAAAGGATGCAAGAGATTCTATTATTATTTTTTCCATCAATAATAATTACTCAATCATGGAAACAAATGAATTATTGTTTGAAGAGAATTTTGAACCTATAAAATAATAGTTACAGAAACGGTTCTAAACTTTACTCAAGACCTGATAAATAGCGCAGAAAGCAATATAATACACAAGACTCCCAACCTGTTACGGCTGAGAGTCTTTGTGTTGTTATTATATATACATAATTCCTACTGGAATAATGGAGTTGAATAGTATCTATCACCACTATCAGGTAATAGAACTACAACATTCTTTCCTTTGTATTCAGGACGTTTTGCTACCTGAACTGCTGCATAAAGTGCTGCTCCTGATGAAATACCTACTAATACACCTTCTTTAGCTGCAATTTTCTTTCCATATTCAAATGCAACTTCATTTGGTACTGCAATAATTTCATCATATACTTTTGTATTCAATGTATTTGGTACAAATCCTGCTCCAATACCCTGAATCTTATGTGGTCCTGATTCACCTTTAGATAAAACAGGTGATGTTTCAGGTTCTACAGCGATTACCTTAACGTTAGGATTCTGTTTCTTTAAATATTCGCCTACACCTGTAATTGTTCCGCCTGTACCTACACCTGCAACAAATACATCTACGTTTCCATCTGTGTCTTCCCAGATTTCAGGTCCTGTTGTTTTTCTATGTGCTTCAGGGTTAGCCTGATTTTCAAACTGTGCCGGAATAAAGCTGTTTTCGATTTCTTCTGCTAATTCATTTGCCTTAGCTATAGCACCTTTCATTCCCTTAGCGCCATCTGTAAGAACAATCTCAGCTCCATATGCTTTAATAATGTTACGTCTTTCAATACTCATTGTCTCAGGCATTACGATAATGCTCTTATATCCTTTAGTTGTTGCAATTGCAGCTAAGCCGATACCTGTATTACCTGATGTTGGTTCAATAATTGTTGAACCTGGTTTTAATTTTCCTGTACGTTCAGCGTCTTCAATCATTTCTTTTGCAATTCTATCCTTTACGCTTCCTGCCGGATTGAAGTTTTCAAGTTTTGCTAAAATCTTTGCTTCAACACCTTCAGTTTCTTCAATCTGTGTAAATTCAACTAATGGTGTATTTCCAACTAATTCTAAAGTTCCCTTATATATCTTTCCCATAATAATCCTTCTTTCTTTTCTTGCGGGTTCCGTTGTCTTTTTACGCTTAATGCGGGTTTTGCGGGTTCCGTTTTATTTTTATTACAAATTTTATTATACTACAATATTTTTCAATTCATATATTATATTATATATATTGGTATCAAAATTCTCCAACTTTGATGCCTCCGGATTGTTCCGTGCTACGCACTCCCACAATCCTACCCAATATTTGCATATCGCGGGTATCATTATTTCACTGCTTTAAATGCTTCTTCTAAATCTTCAATAATATCATCAATATTTTCTGTACCGATTGATAATCTGATTGTGTTTGGTTTGATTCCTGAACCTAAAAGTTCTTCTTCTGTCATTTGTGAATGAGTTGTTGATGCAGGATGAATAACTAATGATTTAACATCTGCTACATTTGCCAACAATGAGAATAATTCAAGATTATCAATGAAATCTTTTGCCTTCTGTGCATCACCTTTAATTTCAAATGTAAAGATTGAACCACCACCGTTAGGAAAGTATTTCTTGTAAAGTGCCTGCTGTTCAGGGTCCTTTGATACTGATGGATGATTTACATTTTCAACCTGTGGATGATTATTCAAATATTCTACAACCTTTAATGCATTCTGAACATGTCTTTCAACTCTAAGTGATAATGTTTCTAATCCCTGTAAGAAAATGAATGCATGAAATGGTGAAATTGTTGCACCTGTATCACGAAGTAAAATAGCTCTGATTTTTGTTACAAATGCTGCAGGTCCTACTGCCTTTGTAAAGCTTACACCATGATAACTTGGATTTGGTTCAACTAATGAAGCGAACTTTCCTGTTGCTTCCCAATCAAATTTACCACTATCAACGATTACACCACCGATTGTTGTTCCATGTCCGCCGATGAATTTTGTTGCTGAATGAACAACGATGTCTGCACCATATTCAATTGGTCTTACAAGATATGGTGTTGCAAATGTATTATCGATTACTAATGGAATCTTATGTGCATGTGCAATATTTGCAATCTTTTCAATATCTACTACGTCTGAATTTGGATTTCCAAGTGTTTCAATAAATACAGCCTTTGTGTTTTCCTTAATTGCTGATTCAATTTCTTCATAATTAAATGGATCAACAAATGTTGTTGTAATTCCGTATGATGGAAGTGTGTGTGCTAAAAGGTTGTATGTACCACCGTAAATGTTCTTTGCTGCAACGATGTGGTCACCGTTCTGTGCAAGGTTTTCAATTGTATATGAAATTGCTGCTGAACCTGATGCAACTGCTAATGCTGCTACACCACCTTCAAGTGCTGCAATCCTCTGTTCAAAAACATCTTCTGTAGGATTTGTAAGTCTTCCGTAAATATTTCCTGCATCTGTTAATCCAAATCTTGCCGCTGCATGGTCGCAATTTTTAAATACATATGATGATGTCTGATAAATTGGAACTGCTCTTGCATCTGTAACCGGATCCGGATTTTCCTGTCCTACGTGTAACTGTAATGTTTCAAATTTTAAATTTCTTTCTGCTCTTGTTTTCTTTGCCATAATGTTTACTCCTTATCTTTCCTTAAGTATTAATTATGTATACTACTTCCCAAATAATTTTCTCTACTTAATAACAACAACACATTCGATCATCTTTTGGAATATAGTATGTTCCTTGTACAAAACTTACCATGTTTTATCCTCGCTTTCAATTTCATAGTTTTCATAGTAGAACGCTATGATTTATCAACTGATGCTATAATATCCTACTTTTCATAGTATGTCAATAGGAATTAAGGTTTTTTTTAAATTCTTTTTATATAAAATTAATTACGGATGACTCTCAAATTTTGAAAATCATCCGTAATTATACTTTTTCATTTTAAATTTTATTCATTTTGCTATAAATTTTTACGGATAACTCTGCGATACGCACTATGTTTCCGTAATATTCCACTATCGCTTACTCATCAATTGCATCTGTATTTGGAATGTCTACACATTCAGGATTCTTTACTGTTCCTTTTGCCCATGCGCTTCCAACATCACAACGACCATGATGATGAACTTCTCTTACTTCACCGTCTTTTACGCCATCAGATACATTTAAATTAATTCTGCTTGTCCCTGCTGCTACTTTTCCATCTAACATATTAATAATATTTTCAATATCTTTTTCGCTTGCCATATTTTTTTCCTCCAAATAAAATCTTTCACTTTACTTAATTACTCCACCGCAATACACATAATCATCCATGTAAAATACTGCTGCCTGTCCCGGCGTTACAGCTCTTTGCGGCTCGTCAAATGTGCATTTAATTGTATTTTGATCTATTGCTTCAACAACACATGGTGCTCCTTTATGAGAGTATCGAATTTTTCCAACAAGTCTTACCGGTTCGTTTATTGATTCAACTGCCATATAATTTACATTCTCCACAATCACTTCTTTTGTAAATAATGCATCATTTTCACATAAAACGATTTCGTTTGTGTCCGCTTTGATTTCTTTTACAAACATTGGCTTACCAAATGTTACACCAAGTCCTTTTCTCTGTCCTATGGTGTAATGCGTTATTCCTTTATGTTTACCTACAACTTCGCCATCTTCTAATATAAAATTCCCGGGCATACATTTAGTATCTGACTCTTCTTCTATAAACGAAGCATAATCATGGTCCGGCACAAAGCAAATATCCTGGCTGTCAGGTTTGCTTGCCACTTCCAAACCAACCTTCTCTGCTATTTTTCTAATTTCATCTTTTGTGTATTCTCCCACAGGCATTAACGTATGAGCTAACTGTTCTTGAGTTAAATTGTATAAAGCATATGTCTGGTCTTTTTCGACTGTTACTGAATTTCTTATTGTATATCTGCCATTTTCCAATTTTATAATTCTTGCATAATGACCTGTTGCGATATAATCTGCCCCTATTTCCATGGAGCGCTTTAAAAGCGACTCCCACTTTACATAACGGTTGCAGGCAATACATGGATTTGGTGTTCTTCCATGCAAATATTCATCTACAAAATAATCTATAACATACTTTTTAAAATCAGTTTTAAAATTCATTACATAATATGGAATATCAAGTCTGAAAGCTACCCTTCTTGCATCGTCAACTGCTGACCAGCCACAACATCCACCTTCATGTTCCATTGTTATATTATCTTCATCCTGCCATATCTGCATTGTTGCTCCCATAACATCATATCCCTGCTCTTTAAGCAAATATGCTGCCACCGATGAATCAACACCGCCAGACATACCAACGACTACTTTTTCTGCCATAAAACTCTTATCGTTCCTTTCATTTTAAAATTACAAAAATTTTATTTTTCTTTTTTAGATATACTTTTTATATCCACATCATTTTATCATTATAAATGAAAAAAAGCGAGAGGTTAGTGAAGTAAACTATAAAGTTAACATCTTTTAACAACTATAATTTACAAAATCCTCTCACTTTTATAAATCCCAGGGTCCTATTTCAATTTTTGTAGTTTAATATTCTTCTTCCTCTTCTTTTTCACTGATGTCATTAACCGGCTTTTCAAGACCTTCAATCTTAATATTATGCTTTTCTGCATAATCCCATAATGCTGCGTGAATTGCCTCTTCTGCTAACAATGAACAATGTACTTTTACAGGTGGAAGTCCGTCTAACGCTTCCATAACTGCTTTGTTTGTTACCTCCAAAGCCTGCTGTATTGTTTTTCCTTTTACAAGCTCAGTTGCCATACTACTAGTTGCAACTGCTGCTCCACATCCAAATGTCTTAAACTTAACATCCTGAATTATTCCATTATCATCAATATCTAAATACATTCTCATGATATCGCCACATTTAGCATTTCCAACTGTACCAACACCACTTGCGTTTTCTATTTCACCGACGTTTCTTGGATTCATAAAATGATCCATAACTTTTTCACTGTACATAGTTTATCCTCCTTCTTTGAAATTTAAAATATTATTTATGTTTTGCTACGTAATCTGCATACAATGGTGACATTGCTCTTAATCTTTCTATAATCTGTTTCAAATTATCAATTACAAAATCTATTTCTTCTTTTGTGTTTTCCTCACTAATTGTAAGTCTGATTGAACCATGTGCAATTTCGTGTGGAAGACCAATAGCAAGTAATACATGTGAAGGGTCTAATGAACCTGATGTGCAGGCTGAACCACTTGATGCACATACGCCCTTTTGGTCTAATAATATTAACATTGATTCACCTTCTATGAATCTGAAACAGAAATTCATATTATTAGGAAGACGTTTTTTTCTGTCTCCGTTTAATCTTGTAAATGGAATTTCATTTAAAATTCTATCAATTGCATAATCTCTTAATTTTGTTTCGTACTCACTTCTTTCTTTAAGTGTGTCTCTTGCAATTTCAGTTGCTTTCTTTATTCCGACAATTCCAGGTACATTTAGTGTTCCGGCTCTTCTCTTTCTTTCCTGAGCTCCGCCATGAATAAATGAACCGATCTTTACACCTGTTCTGATGTATAAAAATCCTATTCCTTTAGGGCCATTAAATTTGTGACCACTAACACTTAGCATATCAATATTTGCTTCATCTACATCAATTGCAATATGTCCGTAAGCCTGTACAGCATCTGTATGGAATAAAATTCCGTGTTCTTTTGCAATTGCACCAATTTCTTTTATTGGTTCGATTGTACCAATTTCATTATTTGCTGTCATAATTGATATTAAAATAGTGTCCGGTCTGATTGATGCCTTTAACTGCTCTAAATCAACAATACCATTTTCATCTACATCAAGATATGTTACTTCAAACCCTCTTCTTTCAAGATATTCACATGTATGAAGAATTGCATGATGCTCAATCTTCGATGTAATAATATGTTTTCCTTTATTCGCATAAGCTTCTGCTGTTGCTTTTAATGCCCAGTTGTCAGATTCACTTCCACCTGCAGTAAAATAAATTTCCTGCGGTTTTGCATTTATAAAATCAGAAATTGTTACCCTTGCCTGATCTACAACCTTCTTAGCGTCATTTACAAATGAATACACAGAAGATGGATTTCCATACTGTTCCAAAAAATATGGTTTCATTTCTTCAAATACTTCAGGCAACACTCTTGTAGTTGCTGCATTATCCATGTATATGGTCTTGTTCATAACAGATACCTTACCTTTCCACAAACTTAAATCTATTGTTTTATTGTATATATTCCTAGTAAATTGATATGATTTACACTATGCATTATAACACGTTAATTCCTATTGTCAAGGTATGATTTGTAATACCTGGCATAGGTATATAAATTCTAGTTTCAAAGCGTGTTTGCAACAATTGTTAGAATTGAATATCTCACGAAATATATTTTATTCTCAATATTGCTTTTTCTTATAACGCACAATGCCAGAGTCAAAAGCCCGAAACTGCAATGTTCTTATTCATCACTAGTTTACGGCTTAGCGACTCTGGCATTAAATATATTTCTTATTATTTGTAAGTTTTAATTAAAATATGCACTGTTTTTAATATTCTTATGCATAATGATATCTTCTCTTCTATTTCTTAATTCATCACATTATGCAATGTAATAATACACATATTCACCTACTTCACCTTCACGTTTTACATATTTATTTTCCATTTGCAATATATTTTTTATTTATTATTTTTACAATTTAATTGTAGTATTTTGTGAATAAATATATGCCTTTTATTTGTTATACAACTGAAAATCATATAATCTTAGTGTTCCGACTCCGTCATCTGGTGTGAACACCTTAATCATTACATAACGTGCCTTCTGATTTCCTATGTTAAATGAAGCTACTGCTGAGTTATTGGATGCCTGATAATCTACTGATGTCCAATCATTATTATTGTTGGATATAAGTATCTCCCACTCTGTGGCATTTCCAAATCCTTCTTTGCTTTTTGTATTATAAATTGTATATGTATTAAATTCCTGCTCTTTTCCAAGGTCAATTTTTACCCAATGTTTTACTCCATTTAAGCTGTATTCTCCACTTGTTACATTTGAGCTTGTTGCGCACCACTTTGTATCCAGTTTACCGTCAATTAACTTATCAGCACTTTCATTGTCATTTGTATAACCTGAACATTCATAAACTTTTCCATTAAGACAAAGATTTGTTCCATCCGAAACTGTATTATTTAACTGTGCTGCTGTTTTGTTTCCATGTATTTTTTCTCCTACCATTGGATATTCAGGATTTGCAATTCCATCTATGTTTTCTGTTACCCAGTTATCTTCATAATTAGCAAATCCCTTAAATGTCCACGTTCCAGCCTTTAATTCCTCTACATATTTCTTTCTCAAGGATTCTATGCAGTCATATCCTGTAATCTGTTTTACAACATTGTTAAATGGTGTTGTTGTATCATATGGGTCATCTGTGTATGTTTTTCCTGTGTTGTTATCTTTGATAAGTTTATTAATACTATCAATTAATCCATATTTCAATGTTTCATCCGCATTTTTTCTCGTTGGGTATCTTGAATCCATATATGCAAAGAACCATTTGTTATTTCCGTATTGTTCGTATCCCCAATCCTGAAGAGTCTCATCTGTTGCTTCATATACTTGTACATACTTTGGATTTGACCAATGGAAATATCTAAATCCTCCGTAATTTGCCATGTTTTCCGTCCACCATGCAACATCATCTCCGTAATTCAATTTGCCACTGTATTGCTGAACTGAATGCGTAATTTCATGGGAAAAGAATCCAATGTCTGTTGGATGACTGTTAGCATATTTTGTTGATACACATACAGTTGTTCCCTGACAATATGCCACTCCACTATAATTTTTGTCTGCCTTAAATGTTATCGTTGTCGGTTCTGTTCCGTTTCCCCATCTCTGATATAATCTTGGGTAACTGTTATAAAACAATTTTGTAAGTTCTTCCAAATATCCGTCAACCGTCACATCATTCCAATCACCTGTAAATAAAATATCATATTTACTTGGGCTTACAGTTGCACCTCTAAGTGCTATTTCCGAAAGTTGAATAGAATTACCATAAGACGCCTTGACATCCATCTTGTAATATTTATATGAACCTGTCTTATCTACTGCATAATTGTATGTCTTATAATTTTCATCTTCCATACCACTTTCATTTACAACATCAATTTCTTCCCAGTTATAACCATCTTTCGAGCCGTATAAAATCCATGACTTTGGATTTCTTCCTTTGTATGTTGCATTGTCATTTGCTGTTGTAAGACTATAACTATATAATATAGTTTCCTGCTTCATTTTCCATGCAATACTAAAATTACCAGAAAATTCAAATAACTTTGTTGTTATATCGCTGTCAAATATGTTCGCCGGAATTTCATTTCCATTTCCTTTTGCAGTTGTCTGTTCATTATAAACGCTTTCGAAATAAGTCATTAAATCATCACCCATTTCATCAGTTACATCTGCTATATCTCCATGCAATGAAATCTCTGCTAACTGAAATCCATAGTAATTAGTTCCATTACCTTCAAACTGAATTAAAAAGTACTGAAAACTTTTTTGTACATCTGTTTCATATGTATATGTTTCTAAATTTTTAGCTTCAATTCCACTATCTGTCACAGTATCAATTTGTGTCCATGAAGTTCCATTATTTGAGCCATATAAATGCCATACTTTTGGATTTCTATATGAATAAGCTGCACTATCATTTGCTGTTGTAAGTGTATATTTTTTAAGTACTATTGGTTTTTCCATCTGCCATGCAATACGCAATGGGAATCCATTTAATGTACACATTTTTGTATTTATATTTCCGTCAAATAGTTTTTCCACTCCTTCATTTGCACTTGTAGAAACTTTTGTTGAGCTTGCAGCATCAACCTGACTAATATATGAATCTACATTTATATTCTTTGGATGTTCTTCTGTTTCAGCTTCCTCATGAAATTCTGTAGTTACTTCTTGTCGTTTTGTTGTTTCTTCTATTTTCGTAGTTGTCTCTTCCGGTCTTGTTTCCGGTGTCTTTGTTGTTTCTTTGATCTTTGTAGTTGTTTCTTCCTGCGTTGTTGTCTCTTTAATTTCCGTCGTAACTGGTACAATAGTGCTTTCTATTATTGATTCTGATTCTTCTGTTACTATAGGATAATCTTCCTCTTTAGTCGTAATTTCTTCTCTATTTTCCTTTGATGTAACCGGAATGTTTTCCTTTTCTGTTTGGTTTTCTTTGTCCTTTGATGTTACTTCCACTGTTGATGATTCTACAGATTTTGTTGTGAAAACAGAACTACCTTCTCCTGATTTATTTACAGTCTCCTCATTCGCTTTTAATTTTACCTTTAATGTAAATTTTTTATTACCATATATTGCTTTAATCTTAGCATTTCCGACTTTTCTTCCTTTAATTACAATTTTTTGTTTATATTTTCCCTTCTTTTTAATTGAAACATTCTTCTTGCCATATACAATTTTCCATACTACTCTGTGCTTTACTTTCTTTAAAATAATAGTTTTCTTTTTTCCTACTGATACTGTAACTGTTTTTTTATTAAGTTTAACTTTGCCTGTAGCTGCATTAACCGGTATTACACTATCAGGCACTAAACTTACTGTTAAAACTAATGCAAGAATAATTGCCAGCCCCTTTTTTACCAACTCATTATTTTTTTTCATGAAACCTCCTGCTTTTCCTTTTGCCTTTTCTAAATTTTAAAATTAAATCTATTTTAACATTATAAAGAATTGCATTCAATTTTGTTCATTTCACATTTTTTACTTTTTTTTCATTATTTTTACTATTTTCATATAGTACTTTGTCTTTTTATATCAAAATAACTTTATACTTTTATTAATTTCAAAAAATAGGCCGTCACTAAGTGAACAGCCTATTTTTAATCAAGTTCCATTATTCTGATATTTTTTCCAGTATTTTACCTATATCATATTTAGGCACCGTCTCTTCTGCTAATTTTTTTATTTTAGCAACCGCATCAACGCTCTCTTCAAGTTGCTGTGCTATCTGCTCACAACTTTCACCTTTGCTTAATTTTTTGCATACCAATGATATTAAAAATTCTTCCATACCAGCTTGTCTGCCAACACGTCTGCCTTCTTCTATTCCTGCCCTCATTCCTTCTTTCATACCCTCTTCACGTGCTAACTCTTTCTCATCCTCAAGCCATTCACTCAAACGCATATACTCCGTCCTCCATTCTGTACTTGATTTTATTCGTTCCACTTCTGATTTTAATATAACAGAAAACGAGTCATCAGTAAACTGGCTTCTAACTGCCCTAAGAAAAATTTTACAGTCCTCACTAATGTTTCCCATTTTTCCTTTTGTATTCATAAAAATGGTTGTTCTTCCCTCATTTAGATATAATCCTTCAACTTCTTCACATTTACTTGTAAATGTATACTTATATTGTTCTTCTCCAAACAAATCAAAATCACATATAAATATTACATATGTGTTGTTTAAATTCTTATATCTACAACCTTTCTCAAGTAAATCCAAATCTATCAAATCATGATAATATCTGCTTCTTTTTTTCAGATTATCTATATTTAGATTCTGCATTTCCACGCTATACACAGCGTCTTCACCTTTGATATATGCATCTAATCTTATGCCTTTAGCATCACTTCTTATAGATATGGTTTTTTCGTAATCTTTATACTCAACCTTCGAAACCTCAACACCAATTATTTCAGTTAGAATCTTCGTGCATAATCTTTCATTCATCATTGCTTTCTGAAAAATAAAATTATCAGAAAGACCTAATTGTTCCCACTTTTGCAAAAATACTCCTTCCATATTCCGGCCGAACTTTTAATTTTTATTAGAATATTCTATATTCAAAGTGTAACATTATTATTTAAATTGTGCAACATCTATATTATGTGATATTTTGTTGAATTTTCCCTATGCAAATGGCATTTTTTCATCATTTAATTTACGTGATAATATTGCTGTGAAATATTTTAATAATCTGTTTCTTCTCTCAGTAAAAAATTCTTCAACCGGAACTCTATATTTCACACTACCTCCCTCGCTTTTAGAATATCTATCATCCTGCAATAATTCTCTTACTTCTTCAATCATCCAATGATGTGGACTCATATTGTCGTAAAATTCTAACGCCATTTCTAATGGTCTATTATCCTTATTATTATTATCTTTACTATCAAGAATCATAAAATTGCCTATTGTATCAGTATATACGTTTCGTTGCTCACCTATATTTTTAGGTTTAAAATATTTTTCCTCTGCACTATGATTTATATTATCTGCCTCCATATGGTCTAATTGAATATCTGGGGTTCTAAAACTCCTGCCTGTTGCTAGTAATTCTAAATAATTATCTCTTTTTTCTGTGTTAAATAAATTAATAAATAAAACCTTTGCCTTTAAATCACTATCACCTTTCCCATATTTCCATGCATTAATCCATTTCAGAAATTCTTCTTTCATTGAATTCATTATTTCTAAAGAAATTGTATATGAAAATTCTTGTCTATTCACATTATTTAAAGATATTATTTTTTTAGCTTCCTGTCGAGGCATATCTGCGGATGGACAAAGTAATGCAAATCTCCATAATTCAAAAGCTATTTCATGTATTTTAATAAATTTTTCATTATTATTTTTATAATCTTTTATTATTTCATCTACATACTTACCAAATTCATCTATATTTATAGCTCCATCTGTTCCAGTATGATTATCAATATACTGTTTTACAATAACATTTATGAGTGCTGATAAAACACCATATTGCTTTAAAGCATTTAATAAGTGAAAAGTTTTGTATGTTATTGATTTTTCTACACTTATTTCTGCTTCCACACACTTCATATTTTTGTGTTGATAAGCTAATTCAACATTTTCCAATAAAATTGCAATCATCTGATATACACCTATATCATTTTTGATATCTACTGAATTATATTCGTTTTTGTTATTAAGATATTTATTTTCCAGAACCTCTCTATATCTTTCGCTATCATTGTATTTCAATGCATCATCAGCAGTAAAAAATACTGCTGCAAAATAAGATATCATCTTAGCTCTGTCTTTTCCTGTAATTGGAGTAAATACTTTTTCAACCCAAATTTCATCCACTTCTTCTATACACTCATCAACTGTATCATCATCTTCCTTTGTATGGTGACAATACCATTTATAAAACAAGTTTTTAATTAAATCTAAATCCTCTATATCTAAAGCTCTATCATTTAAAACCTCAAATAACGTATATGCATCATTTTCATTCCCTGTAATTATTACACAAAATTTAATATGTTCTAACATACTGTCGATTTCAGAAATTAATTCATTTGTGTATTCAATTGGACTTTTGCCTTTTATGGAAATTATATTACACAATCCATTAAACTCATATTTCATAGCATCTATATACTGTTTTACCAATTCATCCTCTTTTTGTTTAGCTACTCTACATTTAGGATTATGAACATCTGTTAAAAATATCACAAAGCTACTTAATGCTTCCTTCAACTTTTCATTGTATGATTCTCTATTATATTTTAACGACAAATCAC
Organism: Eubacterium sp. CAG:156; assembly: GCF_000434315.1. Lineage (NCBI taxonomy): Bacteria > Bacillati > Bacillota > Clostridia > Eubacteriales > Eubacteriaceae > Eubacterium > Eubacterium sp. CAG:156. Next base: position 30,837 of record NZ_FR878144.1, read on the forward strand.
ATTTCTTCAATAATTTTTTTTGTTCAATATAATACTTATCAGCATATTCCATTTCGTCTGTTAAGTTTTTTTCAGGTAAGAAAACTGCTTTCTGATAATTTTCAAGTAAAATATCAAAAAGATTGTCCCCTTGCTCTTCTTCTGAAACTTTTTCTATTATCTCTGTATGAACTTTTTTCAAGCTTTCTTCTATTTTACTGCCAAAAAGTATATTACATATTTCTTCCAACTTTTGAAGAGCTGTATCTAATTTAGCAATTCTTTTTTTACTAAGCAATTCTTCTACATAAGCTCTCTGTAACAAAAATTCCAAATATGTAAATAAAAACATAGTTGTTATTCTTTGTTGCCCATCTATGACATCATGATTTTTTTCTGCTGAAACTACCATAACTGCTGATCCAACAAAGTATTCCTTTTTCCCTTTTTTCCCATCTTTTCCATTTTCTTCATTTTTCTTAAAATCATTAATTAAATTTTTTATATTATCTTCTCCCCATTTATAAGGTCTTTGATAATAAGGGATATTAACTCTCATAGGAACATTTTCCTTACTTCCCATTTCACTACATAAATTTTTTACATTACGTATTTCGGCTCCTTTTAAATCCATAGTTTTTTCCTCACACTTTCATTTGTTTTTACTACTTACTAACCTTCGTCAATTTCCTCCACTGCCATAATCAGCCTGTCCACATCATCTTTCGTGGTATATCTTCCAAGACTTGCCCTAACCACACCTACATAATCTGTGTCTGCCAAATATTCATGTACAAGTGGTGCACAATGATACCCTGTTCTAACGGCAATGCTGTAATCTTCATCAAGAATCATTCCTACATCTGACGCTTTATAACCTTTTATATTAAATGCCACAATTCCTACATGTGCATCTTTAGGTGGCAAATACATAACTACATTTCTATTTTTATTTAATTCAGAAATAAGATAATCCGTGAGTCCCTTCTCGTGTTTAAAATAATCTACACTTTCTTCTTTAATAACATCTGCTGCAGCATTTAGTCCTGCAACTGCAACTATATTTGGACTCGATGGTTCAAACATTCCCGGAATTGATGACGGCATATTCAAATTGAGTGAATCACTACCTGTTCCTCCTGCAATAAAAGGATTAATTTTTTCTCCTTTTCTCATATAAAATCCACCTATTCCAAATGGTCCGTACATATTTTTATGACCCGCAAACACAACAAAATCCGCCTGCATGTTAACCAAATCTATATCAATTAATCCTAGCGATTGTGAAGCATCTATAATCACCTTGCAATTGTATTTTTTTGCAATTTTCACAATCTGTTTTACCGGTAAAATATATCCTGTAACATTACTTATATGTGTTATAAACAACTTTGTCGGATTACTAACAGAAAATAAATATTCCATTTTTTCCAAATCAATTGTCATATTTTCTCTAATAACAGGTAATTGCTTAATTTCAAATTTATTTTCATCCTGGGCTTTTTTGAGCGGTCTCATTACTGCATTATGCTCAAATGGAGAAACAAAACATATGTCATTTTCAC
>NZ_FR878144.1:32414-47839 GCF_000434315.1 Eubacterium sp. CAG:156
AGACCACCTATAATCATGTTAAGTGCAATTGTTGCTGAAGGTGCAAATATAACATCAGCTACCTGTTCTCCATTAACAAGACTTAGCATTTTTGTCCTTGTTTCATCTATTAAACCTGTAGCTTTCTTAGCCAAATCATACGAGCCTCGTCCGGCATTTACAGCCAGATTTCTATTTACATAATCCATTGCCTGATATACTTTTTCAGGTTTAGGAAATGTTGTTGCCCCATTATCCAAATAAGTTAATTTCATTTGCTTAATAAATCCTCCAATGCCTTTGCAAGTACCGAAACTTTTTGATTAAGTTCCAACGTATCCCCAAATTCTTCTAATGCTTCTTCAATAGCATTTTGTAAAAAGTAACTTGTGCTGTCGTCATCATCAGTCTCATAAAATCTTTCTACCTTATTTCCACCATTTTCAATATAGATTCTGTTTTCGCCTGAGCCTGATTCATTATTTTCCTTTACTGCCTCAACACTCGCCTTTACTCTCACCAATTCATCCATAAATTGTTCAAAAGAATCATTCTTCCAGTCATTTATATAAATTCCGGAAATTATCTTGCACACTCTAGATACGATTTCTAATTCGTCATTAGTTTTTAGCTGTCCGATATAAGTCATAAAACCTGTTATATTTTCTGAAAAAATATGTGACTTTGCTTTTTCACTTTGCTCTACATACCATGTTTTTAGACATTCACCAAGACTGTCATTTGCTTTTTCGCCAAAAATTTTCTTTATATCTGTTGCAGTTTTTATTTTTGTAAAATACAGATTTTCACTCATGCATTTCTTTATTTTCAAAACTTCCTGTGTGCATTTTTCATATGCATTATCATCAATATTTCCATAAATTGCTTCCGGTATTTTCTCAAATAAGACTTCTCTTGAATTTAACTCTATCCCTTTAAAAATCTTTCTGAATTTCTTTATTTTTTCAAATGTTTCCTCTTCTATATATCCCTTTTCTTTTTTATTGAAAATTTGTTTTGTAAATGTGAGAGTATACTGGTCTATAGACCTGTACCATCTGTGCATACTTTCAACAATATTGCTTAATCTCTGCATCTTAGACTGTTTCTTTTTCTTTATTTCCTCAGTAATAAAGTTTTCTTCTAAAATATTGAGATACTTTTCCTTTTCCATATTTTCTTTTTCAATGAATAGGAAATATTCTTCCGGCTTTTCATTTATGTTATTTAGTATTTCGCTTGATATATCAACTTCTTTATCTCGAAGATAAATAATTGGTGTGTCCTGCAAACCTACAATTTCATTTGCAAGAAAAATAGGTATTACTCCCTTTCTTACACCAAATTTTTCTCCCATTATTTTTGAATACAACTCATCAAAAGATGTTTTTTTACCGGCACATTTACCTATAAAATCTCTTATCTCTTTTATAATTTTCTCGCATCCTGCCTCATATTCATTATTGTCCATTATCCCTGTATGAACTAATGTTGCCCTGAAAATAGTTGATTCTGAACTTGTCCCTTTTTCAAATCCCGATAAGTCTTCTTCTCCAAGAATAGCATCAATTATCTGATTTCTTGCTTTTTTAATCTGCGCTGAAACATTCTGTCTGTTTATCAGCTCGTTATTAATTTTAGGAGCATTTTCGTAATACGAAGAACATATATCGCTTAAAAATCTGTTAAAATTTTTTTCTGATTCAAATTTTAATTTTTCACTATCACGTCCACTGTAAAAGCAAATATCATTTCCATTTTCAGGCATATAAAGACTTTCAAGTTCTCCATTAATTTCAAAAATTAAATCATCTCTATATAATTCGAGTTCCTGTTGTAAAACTTTATTTTCATCTATAAAATTCTTATCTTTAAGCAATGCCTTTACGGCTTTTAATTTTCTGATGCTTTGCTGCTGTCCAAATGCTTTTTTAGGATAAATTACTACTATTCTTTCATCCTTAAGCTTATCTGTATGCACCTTTACTTCATTTGCATCATTTTCTTTTAACATTACAATGCATACAATTAATCCGTCAGCTTTATATGTATCAAACAAATAGTTTGAATTCTTTACACTAAGAAACTGTTCCTGTGTCATATACACATATTTAAAGAAACGTGTCATAGTGTATTCCCTGTTATATTTTTTAGGAAGTACATATTCTAATTCAGAAATATTTGCAAACTCCTCTGCCCAATTTAAGCTTAATGACTGCTTTTCAATCATCTGGTTCATATACTTATCCAAATTAATTCCAATATTATTTTTGAAAGTATATATTCCAAGTTTATTACGGTATTTTACAATTTCCTTGTTTTCTAATTTCTGCAAATATCCTGTAAAATCCTCTTTACTAAGTCCTGTAGCCAGACGAATTTCTTCTTTTTTTACCGGTACCTCTTCATTTTTATTAATCATATGAAGTATGGCTATAGCCTTAATTACTTTTTCCTCACCTAAAGATTCTGCCTTAGTCAAAGCATAATCTGCCTTTAGCCACTCATTGTGAATATTTGTAAGTGAAATACTTTCCTTAAATAAATTTTTAAAATAATCATAAATTACATCTACTGAAAGCAATTCATCTGCTCCGTTTTCAATTAAATTGACAAGGCTTCCCTTTTCGTCATTTGCCAAAAAAGTAAAAATGCTTCGCTCGTTTTGGGCTACTTTTTCACTTATATTAAGTAACGCATACGCTGTTAAAGGCAACATTGGGAATGCTCCCTTTACAACTATCTGCTGATAATCGCTAAATTTAAACATACTTTGAAAACATGGTATTTTATAAGATTCTTTAATAATTTCACTATTATTTTCCTCTTTTAGCCATGCCTTATATTCTGTTCCTTTTTTCTTAATTACATGTTGCAAAAGTTCATAATTATTCTGAGCTGATACAATAAATCTTATTTCCTTTAATCTGCCTTCTACACCTTTAAATGCATTAATCATATCCTGAGGCAATGCATTTCCATACTCTTTTATACTTTTATGGGCAACAAATGTAATATGTATCTGTTGTTCTTTTGAATTATTTGCCAATTCACACATATCCTGAAGTATCTTCATATCATAGGCAAATGTTTCCCTTTCATGCCCTTCTATATATTTGCTGAATTCATCAAAAATAATATAAATGCCACCATATCCATGCTCTTTAAGTGCAATGCTTATTTCTCTATACAGTGTCATTGCATTGTCCTGAACCATCGGTCTGAATTCACTTCCTGCCGTCAATTCAGGGTATACTTTCTTAAAAATTTCTAACCCATTACGATTCATTGACTTAAGGCTTTTTTCTAATTCCTTAACGTTAGTTTCATAACCTGTTAAAATATTCTCAAATTCCTTATAGACTTTTTTATATTTATTTTTCCAATTTTCAATCACTTCAACAGCTTTGCTGTAATCACTATCAGGAGCAATGTCAATCAAATCATTTTTCTTTAAAGCCTCCATTAATCCAAGTACAAACCCATGATTTAAATCCCTGTCCGTTCCTGAAATAATAACTGGCAAAAATGGCTTATATTCTTTATGAATAAGTCTTGCGTTATTGGCTGTCACATCTGATATTTTTTCTATTTTATTTAAAAGTTTTTCTGTTGTTTTATCTTCTGATTCTTTAAGAATAGCCAATAAAACCAACAATAAATGTGATTTGCCTTTTCCATATGGTCCAATAAGGATATTTGCCTTTTCTTTATTATTAATAACGTTCTCAAGAAATCCATTTAATATATTTATTGATGAACGTGTAGGTATATAACTGTTGAGTTTTTTTCTATTGTCTATATCCAGTTGTAAGTTTATTGAATTCTGAAATTTCTTGTCTATTTCAATAAAATCCTTTAATTGGCTCATATTATGCTCCTTCACAGTTTATCTTTAATTTTTCTCGTAATATTTTTCTACTATTTCATTTAATGGAATATTTTTCTTCAAATAAACCATATCAAGTCCTGCCGTTCTATTTACTGTTATGTAATTTAAAGCTGCAAGATTATCTAAATACTCATTTAATGCAATTCTTTTCAAATTCAAAACCCTGCCCGGGGACAATGGTGCATTTAACAATTCATCTATTCCAACAGAATCTTTGGATTTTTCTTCAAAATATTTCATCAATGCATATAAAAATACTTCGTTTATCAATACTTCTCTATCAGGCTGTGTTTTAAAATATCTATCCCTATCCTTCTTTATTAATCCTAATTTTGCAAATGGAGATATTTTCTTTTCTTCCGGATCATAATCTTCTATTCTTTCTTTCACATACATATTTAAAAGAACCGAAATATCATCTCTTAATGAACGCTCTGATATTTTCTTTCCTTCAGCTAATATTTGCATTTTTCCAAGAATAATATACTCAATTTCCTCTTTAGTGAATTCATCCATATTCGTCTCATTAAAAAATAAATACCATGTTGTTGCCATATCCTTATTAAATACAAGATTTATATGGTAAATCCACAATGCAAAACTATCCTCTAAATATTCGTCATTATCTTTTATTATCTTTGCAATATCCGTTAAATTTGCTCCATTTTTAGGCGATTCCTCGATAAATTTTCCCGCTTTAAGCCAGTATCTGATAGCTTTCGCCATATTGCTTCCAACTCCTAAAGCATCTGCTCCATAGTTTTCAGAAAAAACTTTTCCATTGTCACTTACCGCTTTTAATCCTTTATCAAGCCAACCTTCACGTATTGTGAATGTTTCATGTCCTTTAAGTTTTATTGTCATATTTTTATCCTTTTTTCGTTGCTAATACTTTTCGCATATAACATCCTGCCGTATAATGATTAACGCATTCAGCACATCTTACACATTTATCATCCAAAATCTTATAATCAAGATTACCTTCCTTATCTTCTTTAATAACAATTGCATTATGCTTGCATATACTCTCACACGCCCTGCATCCCATACACATTTGATATTTAGTAATCTGACATTTAACTTTGTCTTCTGCTGCCTTAACACTTGCAGCTCCATCTATTTTGTAATCGATTATCGTTACTTTTAACGTTGTACTTCCAATTCTTCCCTGAAGTTTAAGCACTAGTCTTCCATCTTTTCTCGTAACATAAACTTCTCCAAGTCGTTTATTTCCAAATTCAAAATTTAGATATCCAAATGGTTTAAACAATTCATACAATTGTTCTGAAATCGGTCTTTGCAGTTCATAATTAAATGCATTTTCTTCCAATGCACATGGTTCAAAAGAAACTGCTGTCTTTTTTGCATAATCTACGCCATTTCCACCCTGACGTGCTTTCCATTTGCCATCATCTACATATACTTCAGGGTCCGGTTTTCCAATCTGTTTTGCAAAATCAATTAGCATCTGCCTAAACCTTTCCGACTGCTGTGGCATATGAATTTTTGACAAAAATTCTGACCATCCACTGTTATTTGGACAGCACCAGCATCCTACTCTTGCATATCCCAATCTGTACGCATAATTAAAATCTATTTTTGTTGTAAGCATATACAACCAGACATCAAAATCCATCCAGTCTATAATTGGGGATATTGTTATTTGCTTTGTAATTTTAGAGCCTTCTGTTTCTCTTTCGTATTTACTTCTACTGGCAGACTCGCTTCGTCTTATTCCATAAAATGTTATTATTTTGTTTTTATTTCTAAATAAAGTCTTTATCTTTCTTTGTATCGCACCGGTTTTAAATATTGTGCAGCACCATCTCATTACTCTGCTTGGCGGTCCCACTAATTTACATAGTTCTTCAAAATCCTTATCTTTGTTTCTTGAAGATAAAACCGGCGTCTGGGGATGTTCTTTTTTAAACCTATCAACATATCTCATTGTTTCCGGAAATTCTAATGTAGTATCTCCAAATATGTGTAATATCTTTGGCTCACTTAACGCCCTCATAACTATATCTGATGTAACTGTGGAATCTTTTCCCCCTGAGAAAGATACAAACATATCTTTTGCCGTGTAATCTTTTGTAGAATTTTTAATGTAATCCACTGCTTCTCTTACAATGAATTCGTATCTGCTTCTGTTCGCCTGAACAAATTTATCTGCATATTGTTCAAAATATTCATAACTTATATTTTTTGATGCTTCTTCATATTTACTTCTAATATCATCAACATCTTTATTTTTTAATTCTTTAACTGAAAATTTAATTCGTTTACCATTAATTAAATATTTATTCCCGGAACAGTTCCATACTGAATCCTTCTCATATGTCCCAGGGATTTTATCTAATAAAATCTCTAAAAGCAGTCTTTCTTCCGGGAATACCGGTCTTATATCTGTTGTTATTCTTGTCCCTTTTCCACTACAACATTCGCACTCAATTTGAAATAGCGGAACCTTGCAATTATCACACCAGTAAATGTCTGATTTTTCTAATTCAGTTCTTTCTCCACACACCGGACATGTGCTACTTTTTGTCTTTATATTGTCATTTCTACATACGTATTTAAGCACTTTATCACCTATCTCATATCCCTTGGGTTAGTTAAATGCAGATTTGCTCTTATTTTCTTATCTGCAAATGTTATCTCATATCTTTCGGGTCCAAATGCAGATAGGAACATAGTTCTAAGAATTCACCTGCGCTAAAATCCGCATTATTATCTATGAATTCTGACATATGTATCCCTGTATCTTTTTCTATCTGGGCAACTGAAATTTTATTACGTTTTATATACTCAACTATATTTTCAGATACCCTGCTATTACTTTTCTTTTGATTATTCATTCGATACCACCATTCTCGTTTCCCAAGAAAATTTTACTAATATCTACATTATATTCTTTGTTTAAGAGAATTGCAATGAAGTTTTTTCTTTGTAAAAGAGAATTTGTTGACGTAAATTTTTTCTTACTATATTATTGAAAAGAGAGGTAAATAAGATGAAGAATGCAAAGATTTCTGAAGTATTAAAAAATTATAGAAAGTTAAACAAATTGAGTGTGCGTGATGTATCAGGTATACTCAAAGAAAAATCTTTAAACGTTGCCGAAAAGACCATATATGGCTGGGAAAGCGGTCAAACTCAACCTAATGCTGATACCTTGCTTATGTTATGCGAAATTTATAATATTGAAAATATTTTAGGCACTTTTGGATACACGGATGAAAAACCTATTAATCTTACAAGTCACGAAGTAAAATTAATAAAACAATACAGAAACCATCCTGAAATTCAGGATGCTGTTAATAAATTATTAGACGTGTAATTTTATTATAATAAAAAAGTCGGAGCATTTATACCTGCCTCCAATTGTTAAATTAACTAATGGAATCGGTACAAACGCTCCGTTTTTTTAACCGAATTATTATGAATCACATATATAAAGAGCAGACGCTTTTCATCTGCTCCACTTATTTTATGTTGTATTTATTTAATTTAGATTAAATACAATAGTCATTTGTTTGATTTTCTTCTAACTGCCACTGAACTAAATCTGCCAATGTAATATTATCAACTACAGCTTTTACTGCATCATTTATCTCCTGCCATACTCTAACAGTTGCGCATCCTGTCATTCTTTCACATGGTTCTGCATCATCTTCCACACATGCAACAGGAGCTAATGAGCCTTCTGTTAATCTTAAAATCATTCCTACTGTATATTCTTCCGGTTTTTTCTTTAATAAATATCCACCCTGAGGTCCTCTTGTACTTCTTACATAGCCGGCTTTATTTAAAACTGAAATAATCTGTTCCAAATATTTATCAGATATTTCCTGTCTCTTTGCAATATCTTTTATACTTACCGGTGTATTTCCCTCCGAATGCTCTGCAATATCAAGCATTAATCTCAATGCATATCTTCCCTTTGTAGAAATTTTCATTATATTTACATCTCCTATTAGTTTTCATCATTTAACAGATGCCTAAATTTATAATATAAATTTATTTTGCGTAATCGTTAATTAAACTTGCAACAATTATAACGTCAAATACTTCTCAGGCATCTTTTATCTTTAATAATATAAATGTATTATAGAGCATAATTCATACTTTTTCAATATGAATTAAGAAGAATTTAGTGTTTTATCTTTTAAGCATCCTTCTAACAGACTCCAAATCTACTCTTTTTATACCCGTAAAGAAACTACCGCTTCACAAATCTACATTTGTAAAGCGGTAGTACCGTAAAAAAAGAAAACTATTAGTAATAATTGACATAACAATTATTAATGATAACCTATATAATTAATTGGTATGATAAACAAACTATTTAGAGTGCTAGTTGCTATGTTTATCAATACTAATTATATAACATTGTGTTAATAAGATGTCTTACGGATTGTTTCGTGTAATACACTTTCACAATACCTGCATCCATAAAATTATTTGGATAAATTAATTTATCCTTTTACTGCACCTACTACCAAACTTTCCTGTACCTGCTTACTCAAGAAGAAGTAGATAATAATTGTTGGCAATGTTGCAATTACCATACCTGCTCCAATTAATCCCCATTCTGTCGAATACTGTCCGGCAAGTGACATAATACCTACAGGAAGTGTTCTGAACTCATCACTGTCAACAAATGTATTTGCTAACATCAATTCATTCCATGTTCCTAAGAATGTAAATATTGAAGCTGTTGCAATGGCTGATTTAACCATAGGAAATATGATTTGTATAAAACATTTAAAAATTCCGCATCCATCAATATAAGCCGCTTCTTCCATTTCTCTTGGAATTCCTCTATAGAAACCTACCAGAATCATTATACTCATAGGAAGTGCTCCGGCAATGTAAGGAATTAACAATCCTAAATATCCACCTTTAAGTCCCAGTCTATCTAAAATCTGAAACAATGGTAACAATGCTGCCTGCGCGGGTATCATAATTCCAATCATAAATAACCCATATACAAGGTTTCTTAATTTCCATATCATTCTTGAAATGGCATATGCTGCCATTGATGAAATTATTCCTGCTGCTACTACCGTAACCACTGAATAAAATACTGAATTAAGGAAATATCTGATTAAATTTGATGAGCTCAATGCTGTCACATAATTATCCCATCTCCATACATGAGGAAGTCCAATTACATTTTCACCAAATATTTCCGTGTTGCTTTTTAACGAAAATGTTATAAGCCAATATAGTGGAAACAACTGAGTTAAAGCAATCAATAATAAGATAGCAAATTTTATTGCTCCCATAATTTTTTTCTTTTTCATTGTGCCCTCCTATACTGCTGAAACATTCTGCTCTGCTTTTTTAAATATTCTGTTAACTATAAATGTAAATATGAGACACTCTATTACTATAAAGAACGCCTGTGCACTTCCATATCCATACAAACCTTTTCTAAATAAATTATTGTACATTAGCGTAGCGGGAACTTCACTTATGTGGTTTGGACCTCCACCTGTCATAACATAAACAAGGTCAAAGGCTCTTAATGATCCGGTTATTGCAAATATTACGCATGTTTTTATTACCGGAACAAGTAAAGGTAATGTAATTTTCATATGAACCTGCAACGTTGACGCTCCATCTATCTGAGCTGCTTCATAATAGTCTGTCGAAATAGACTTTATACCTGCATAAAAAATAATCATGTGATATCCTATGTACTGCCATATAGATGGAATCAAAACTGTCATAAAAGCATCTTTTGTAAGCCAGGAATGCTCATATTTAGGATTGAAGTATCTGACTACGGTGTTAATTACACCGTAGTCATTATTAAACATTTTAAGCCACAACTGTCCTATAACCATACTTGATATTACAACCGGAATAAAATAAACCGTTCTAAAAAATCCGTCACCTTTTACTCCTCTTGATAATACCAAAGCTAAAATTAATGATATAGGTAACTGAATAAATACTGATGCCACTACAAGAATCAAAGAGTTCTTTACTGCAAGTGGGAAATATCTGTCTTCAGTAAACAATTGTATGTAGTTTTTTATACCAATAAAGGTTTTTGTTCCAATTCCATTGTATTCAAAAAAACTGTAAATTCCTGACGTAACTAATGGAATCAAGGTAAATCCTAAAAACAATAGTAGCGCCGGTAATATAAATATTAATATGTATTTCTTATTTCCAAGCATTTTTTCCATAACACTACCTGCCTCACTTATTATTTACCGTTAATAGCTGCCTTATGTTCATCTATAAATGCATCAATGTCTGCGCCATCTGCAAATAATGTCTGAACCTGTTCATTATGTACTGCTGCCGGTTCTGATTCTAATGATGTATCCCAAGCAAGTACACCCTGTTTTCCTTCTGCTAATAAATCTTTAATCTGGATAAATAATGGGTTTAAGTTGCTTTCATCTGCAGGAGTTGTCCATCCACTGAATCCTGATCCTGTTTCATATGAAGCTACGCCCATTTTTTCATTAATGTAAATACAGAACTTAGCTGCTTCTTCTTTGTATTTAGTGTTATTGTTAACCCAGAATGATTCAACGAATCCACCACAGTAATCTGTTGCTTCACCTTTTCCATCTGCGATTGTTGGAATCTTTAATGCTACTACTTCTTCAGGTTTAATTGTTGCTGCATCGTCTGTGTATACATTGTTTGCAAACCAGCTTCCCATAAGTCTCATAGCTGCTTTTCCATTTTCAAATGCTGCATTTGCGTCATCATTTCCCTGTTCTAAAGGATTGTCCCCAAATGCTCCCATTTCATATAAATCACTTACTTTCTGTGCTGCTTTCTTGAATCCTTCATCTCCGAATTCTTTCTTTCCTGATAACATTTCGTTAACGCCTGTTGCACCTACTTCTCTTAAAGCTAATGCCTGATATACGAATGCTGCATTCCATCCGTCTTTAGCACCTGCTGCCATTGGTGTAACACCATCTAATTTCTTTAATTTCTTAACTGCATCTACTAATTCATCGTATGTAGTTGGTAATGTAGCTCCTGCCTTGTCAAACATTGTCTTGTTACAGAATAATGTCATATACCATGAAAACATTGGTACTGAATATAATTTTCCATCAAATTCAAATGCTGATGTTGAACCTTCTAAAATCTTTGACTTAACATCGTCAGTTACATAGTCATCTAATGCCATAACTTTTCCTGCATCAACTAACTTCTTTGCTGTACCTGCACCCCACCAATAGAATACGTCGATTCCTTTTGCGTCTCCGGCAAATTCAGCGTTAATCTTTGTCTTGTAAGCTTCTGTATCCAAAGTTTCTGTCTTAATCTTAACACCTGAATTTTCTTTTTCGTAAGCTTTAACTGCCTCTTCATATTTGCTCTTAAGTTCATTAGTATCATTTGACCACTGATGCCATACATTTAATGTAATTGTACCGTCGTCATTTTTAGCATCGCTGCTACCACCTTTGCTACCACATCCTGCCATTGAGAATGCCATTGTTGAAGCTAAAGTAAGCGCCAACACTTTCTTAAATAAATTTTTTCTCATTATAAATCCTCCTCAATTTATTTGATATTCAAAGTATACTTAATCAGATTCTCTATCTCAATTTAATATTTTGACTAAAAAAGGTTAAAAATTTTACTATAAATTTTTAACCTTTTTATTAACATCTGTATTCTTTTACTGTCTTTCCTGTCTGCTTTTTAAAACAAATGCAGAAATAATGAGAATCTTTAAATCCAACTTTTTCCGCAACTTCATACACTTTTAAATCAGTCTGTTTAAGAATTTTTTTGCTTGCTTCTATTCTCTTTTCGGATACATATTCTATAAAACTGACTCCGTACGTCTTCTTAAACTCCCTGCTTAGATAACTTTCATTTGTATATAAATCTGTCGCCGCTTTCTTTAATGAAAGTTCTGAATTGTATAAATTTCTATTAACATACTCTAAAGCATCTTCTATAACATTTTTATTACGTTTAGATTTTTTTTGATTATGATATTCATAAACAATTTTAATATATCCTTTGGCACATTCTAAGGCATCTGTAACACTTCTAATCGCTCTTACATCCTTAAAAACGTCCTCTTCATTTATTAACTGATACAAATTTGCTCCATATTTGTTAAGTGTAGCTCCCGCTCTTAATATAATTGTCATAGTCATCAGTTTCAAATATTCCTCGTCAGCTATCCTGCCTTTTTTTATCACTTCAATATAACCTTCAATATACTTTAGCACCTCTTCTTCCCTGCAATTATTTATAGCTTCCGCAAATTTATCCCAGTCAAGTTCTATTTTAGAATTATTTTGCTTCATAACCTCCTGGTATTCAGAATATGTAACCACTCTGTTTCTTCCAAGCAAAACTGAAACTCCAAGCGCCTTATCTGCCTGACCATATGCCGATGCAATGCCACAAAATCCTATATTTTCACCACTTATTCCGATGGTTGCGGTTATTCCAATCTTATTTAATTTTTTATGCAATGCTTCTGCATAATTAATGCATTCATCCAAATCTTTATTTACAACATAAATTATTATATTATGCATAAAATGAACAAACGAAATCATATTGTCGTTATTTTGATTTTGAACTAACTCATAAACTTTTTTATAATTTTCCTCTTCCTGATTATCTTTAATTTTTACATCTATGCATACACAACCATCAAGAAGTTCTTTGCAGTTATATGTATCCATTTTTTTCACTGCTTCTTCTTCATCTATTCTATTTTCAACAAGTCTTAAAAGAAAACTTTCTTTTAGTATGTCATAATTATTCTCCATACTTTCTTTTAATTTAGCCACCTCTGTAGCCTCTTTGTTTCTCTGGTTAATCTCCTCTTTTAATTTAGCCATCACTTCACTTATTTCTTTTATGTTAATTGGCTTTAAAAGAAATTCGTCAACACCTAAATTGATAGCTTTTCTTGCATATTCAAATTCCCTGAATCCTGTTATAATTACAACCCTGCATTTAGGATGTGCTTTCAATAGCGCTTCAGTAAATTGTAGTCCATCCATTCCCGGCATATTAATATCAGTCACCACAATATCCACCTCATGATAATTTATATATTCCAATGCCTCTTTTCCGGACGCTGCTTCCCCTACAATCTTAAAACCATTTTCTTCCCATTTATATCCTTTGCGAATTAAAACCCTCTCTAATTTTTCATCATCCACCAACAATACATTTAACATAATTATTTCTCCGATTTTTTGCTTAATTTAATGTGTTTCACTATTTTCTTTCCACTGTACATTTACACTATTTTGTCTGATTGTACATTTATACTATTTTGTCTGATTGTACATTTACACTATTGCAAATCTTACTCTGATTTTATTTTACCTACAGTAACAATTATTTCTGTTCCAACACCTATTTCACTCTGAATTATCATTGGATTCTCTATTTCATCCATTAACTTTATTCTCTGTATTAAGCTATAAAGTCCAAATCCCGATTTTCCAGTAACAGATTTACCTTCCATTATTTCCTGTATTCTTTCTTCACTCATTCCAACCCCATCGTCAGATACAATAAATATTATTTCATCATCCTGTTCAAATACTTTTATATTTACAGTTCCTTCTTCTCCATTTAGTCCGTGATGTACTGCATTTTCCACTAAAGGTTGAAGTAAAAGTTTAAGAACTTTCTCTTTTTTTACCGATTCTTCTATTTCATAATTAACTTTTATCTGATTGTCGTATCTCATGTTTAATATTGTAATGTAACTTTCGATACTACTTATTTCATCCTTAACTGTTATATAATCAAGTCCACTGTTTAGACTGTTTCGATAAAAATTTCCTAACGCCTGCGTCATCTGGAAACATTTTTCATTTTCCTCCATTAATGCTAATGCCGAAACCGCATCTAAAGTGTTATATAAAAAGTGTGGATTTATCTGCGCCTGTATTATGTCTAACTTGCCTTTTGCAATAATTCTTTCTTCATCCTTTACCTTTTTCATTAAAGATTTAACAGACAAAATCATATGGTTAAATACTTTTTTAAGGCTTGTGATTTCATTAGCATTATCTTCAACAGGCATTGTCACAAATTCACCGTTTTCAACTATTTTCATATGTTTTTCTACTTTTGCAAGTGGTTTAAATATGAGATATGTAAGTAACATTGAGCATATAAATACAAATGCAACATTTAAACACATAATTATCACTATCACTGTCGAATAATATGGAGCTAAAGATGTAATGTTATCCAATGAAAATACTCCGATAAGTTTCCAATCCTGTATTCCTATATCCTGACTTACAACAACACTTTTTCCGTCTTTATTATTTACTTCCATGTACTCCTTAGACATATTTTTTGCAATTTTTGTATACTTTTTAAAATCACGCTTTTTGTCTTGAGGCTCAATAATATAATTTCCTTTCGAATCAACTATGTAGAACTGATTCTTGTAATCATTACTAACCTGATTAAAATAGTCCTGCAATACTGAATCATCAAATGTTATTAGAAGTGTAGCCAAAGGTTTATAATCTTTCTTATCTACAATCTGTCTTACATAGCACAGATAATCATTAGGTGAATAATATTCTATTGTTCCATCGCTTCCGTTATAGAAAAATCCATTTCCATTTGCTTCCTGCATTTCCTTATACCAATTTGTATCCTGAATTTGCTTATTTATTTTTTTTGGTGGTCTCTTATAAGAATTATAACAATTATTATATTTATCAAATATATATACTCCGGAAATGTATTCTCCGGATAATATCATATTAAACAAACTCTTTGTTATGTTTTTTTGATAATTTAAATTAATATTCTCTGAATTTATTTGTCTTAAAGAATCCTGTACGATATCGTCAAAATATATCTGTGTTGAAAATTGAGTTACATTATCAAAAATAAGCGCTAAATTACCCTGAAGTGCATTAACTGTCTGCACTCCTGCCTTACCAACTTCAATTTTCGTATATCTTCCGTTTACAGCTGAAATTAATGTAAACGTCATTATAAATGACAATAAAAGAACCGCAATATAAGTCAGAATAATCTGCGTTCTTATCTTTGCGTTTTTCCATTTTTTTAATAATTTATACACTTTTCTCTCCACCATACATTATATTACAATTTTCTTTAAAAATTGTTTATGAACTTCATCTGTCGTTTTTTAGTACTTATAATTTTTTATATTATTTATGCTGTTTCGCTCATATACATAAACATACTTTATAAACCTATAACTGCAAATTAACTTATATAAAGTTCATGAACATTTCCATGTCCAATATAACAAATACCCTCCTTTTATAGTAAATGATTAGGGCCAAAATGTAAATATTTACTATTTTTTATTGTAAAACAAAAATGCCTGCAACCTCTTTTTCTATAAAGGATTGCAGACAATATAATTTCCATCTCGCTGATGCGGCATTCGCCGCATCAAAAAAAAGAACAGATTCTTTCTGAAAACTAGCTTTCTAAAGAACCTGTTCGTTTTTTGTGTATGTGAACTCATTGCTTCGCACATATGTATGCCGGCGACCGGAATCGAACCGGTACG
>NZ_FR878145.1:0-11851 GCF_000434315.1 Eubacterium sp. CAG:156
CTGTCTACTTGACAGGGAGCATATCAATCAGGGGCGGATTTTTTTTGCAATTATTTGGGAGAGAAGAATAGAAAGCAAAAATAAATTCTTGTTAAAAAAAAATTACTTGAAATTATCATTGAGTTAGTATAGTATGATTATAGTTAGAAATAACTAACTTCAACAAATAAATCATTTGGACTCTTTTAGAAATACTAACCGAAAGGATAGCTACCTTTCGGTATAGAGTCCTAGTCAACAGAAAGGAGATGCGGATAGTGAATTATTTGCAGATTGAAAAAATAATTGGAAGAGAAATATTGGATTCAAGAGGAAATCCAACAGTAGAAGCAGAAGTATATTTAGCAGATGGTACAATTGGAAGAGGAACGGCACCAAGTGGAGCATCAACAGGTGAGTTTGAAGCATTAGAACTTAGAGATGGTGATAAAAATAGATATTTAGGAAAAGGTGTACAGAAAGCCGTAGAAAATATTAATACAATTATAAATGATACAATTACAGGAATGGATGCATCAAATATTTATGCTGTAGATAAGGCTATGATTGATGCAGACGGTACAAAAGGAAAAACAAAATTAGGGGCAAATGCTATTCTTGCAGTATCGATTGCAACAGCAAGGGCAGCTTCAATTGCCTTAGATATTCCTCTTTATAGATTCTTAGGCGGAATTTCAGGAAACAGATTACCTGTACCTATGATGAATATTGTAAATGGTGGATGCCATGCTTTATCATCAGGATTAGATGTACAGGAATTTATGATTATGCCTGTTGGAGCACCATCATTTAAGGAATGTTTAAGATGGTGTGCTGAAGTTTTCCACGCTTTAGCAGGAATTTTAAAAGAAAAAGGATTAGCAACATCAGTTGGTGATGAAGGCGGATTTGCACCTGCACTTAAATCTGATGAAGAAGCTATTGAAACTATCCTTGAAGCTGTAAAGAAAGCAGGATATGAACCTGGCAAAGATTTCAAGATTGCAATGGATGCGGCATCATCAGAATGGAAGAGCAAAAAAGGAAAAGGATATTATAAACTTCCAAAGGCAGGAACAGAATACACTGCAGAAGAACTTATTGAACATTGGGCTAAGTTATGTGAAAAATATCCTATCATTTCAATTGAAGACGGTCTTGATGAAGAAGACTGGGAAGGTTGGAAGAAACTTACAGACAGACTTGGTGACAAAGTTCAGTTAGTAGGTGATGACTTATTTGTTACTAATACTGAAAGACTTGCAAAAGGTATTGAGATGGGAGCTGGTAATGCAATCCTTATCAAATTAAATCAGATTGGTTCGGTTTCAGAAACATTAGAAGCAATTAAGATGGCTCATAAAGCAGGCTACACAGCTATTTCATCACATCGTTCAGGTGAAACAGCAGACACTACAATTGCTGACCTTGCAGTTGCACTTAATACATGTCAGATTAAGACAGGTGCTCCTAGCAGAAGTGAACGTGTTGCTAAATATAATCAGCTTTTAAGAATCGAAGAAGAACTTGGAACAAGTGCTGTATATCCTGGAAACGGAGCATTTAACGTAAAATAATTAAAAATTAAACATATCGTATGATGTCAGAGGTAAAAGGTCTAAGCCTGTATGAGCATTAAAGTCAGGGCTTTTACCTTAGGCATAATTGTATAGCTTTATTGTATTAAAAATATATGAATATTTTATACAATGAATAATAGGAATCCTTTTTAGGCATGGAAGATGCCTGAAAGGGATTTTTTAATATAGAAAATTTCATAGAAATCCTATTATGTAAAAAAGTTTGATTAAAAAGTGGCAAAATAAATGTTCTTATCAAATTACACAACAAAATAGGAATATAAAGTTAGGTCTTTGATTTGTAACCAAACAAAAGTGCATAGTACCAAACAAAATATACACTAGTGAAAATTGTCATAAAAAAGTAAAATTGGAAATAAATGTAAAATCCTAATTACAAATAGGAGGTATGAGTGACGAATATACAGACTGAAAGTAAGAAAAGATTGCGAATTGTAAGAGAATGGTTACAAATGTCACAGGCACAGTTGGCAAAAGAATTACATATGAATACGGAAGCTTATAGAAGAATAGAGGTTGGAAAGGTAAACATTCCGATTGAAATACTATATGAATTAGAAAATAAATTTGATATTTCAGCAAGTTTTATTATATGTGGAAATGTACAAAGTGATATGGATAAATGTTTGGATGTAGATGTATTACTTAGAAATGAATTGGAAGGTTTTGAACAGAGAATAAAGAAATATCAGGCTGAAGAAGGTTTTGAACAGAGAATAAAAAAATATAAGAATAAAATATGTGATAATTAAAATAAGGATAGTACGAAAAAGTTAATATATTTAGCAAAATATTTTAAATGTGTTTATGTGGAGAAGGTTTTGCTTAGTTATAAATTATAGGGAATAATTTATAAAATACGAAAGAAGAAATATATATAACACAATGTCATTATTCGTAGAATGAATATGATGTTGTGTTTTTATGTATAGGAGAAATGAATGAAAAAGATTTTAATTTGGGTAAGTGATGAAAGCCTGAAAAAAGTAAGTATGGTGGTAAATGAAGTAAATAGTGATATTTGTATATTATCAGTTAAAACGCAAAAAGAGGCAAATTCAGTTATAATTAATAATGATGTTGATTTGTTTATTATTGAAATAAATTCAAATAACGATAGTTTTGAATTTGCGAAAGATGTAAGAAAACAGAGGGCGTATAGATTTATTCCGGTTGTTATTATGGCTGATAATGAGAAACTTATTTTTCAAGCATATGAAATTGTCAGATGCTATGCTTTTATGAGAAAACCATATGACATGGAAGGACTAAAAGAAATATTGAAGAAACTAAATAATTATAAATTTGTAAAAAGAAAGAGTGACAAAGTTAAATTTAAGCACAATGGTGTTATTTATTTTTTTAATAAATCCGAAATAAAATATATAGAAAACAGCAACAGACAGGTTAAGATATATAGTAATGATACGGTTACAAACATAGGGTATAAAACATGTGACAGTATTATAGAGCGATTAGGTTGTAAAGATTTTGTACGGTGTAGCAGAAATGGTATAGTAAATGCAGCTCATATAGTAAATATTAGTGATGAAGGAATAATTGAAATCAAGGAATTTGATAAAAAGATAGAAATTGGAAGTAGTATTAAAAAGCAATTTATACAGGATATCAATGAATTAAATATTTTATTTAACTTAGATATATATAAAGTTATCAGGTAAGTTAAATTACATATAAAATAATAAAGATGGGTCGGGAAAATCATAGAAAAAACGAAATGACATAAAAAGTTATAAAAAAAGTGCTTGATTTTATCGCTTTACCTTACTAAAATAAATATGATAGTGTCACAAAAGATAAGATTAAGGGTGACAACTGGAGAGTTCTGATAGCTGAGGTAAACAGTTATACAGACGCCGAAGGTGTAAGGTGATATTTAAACTTTTAGAAGCATCACTAATCTCTCAGGCAAAAGGACAGGAGGAATATTATGAGCAATTTTACGGATTTTTTAGTTAAGGTAGATGATTTAGTTTGGGGAATCCCACTTATTGTGTTGATTCTTGCAGCAGGCATCTACCTTACTTTTCGGTTAAGACTATTACAGATAGTGCATTTGCCTAAGGCACTTAAGTATATGTTTAAGAACGAAGAAGAAGGACACGGGGAAGTTAGTAGTTTTGGAGCACTATGTACAGCATTATCAGCAACAATTGGTACAGGTAACATTGTAGGTGTAGCAACAGCTATTGGATGTACAGCACTTGGTACTGCAGTAGGTGGACCGGGGGCGTTATTTTGGATGTGGGTAGCTGCTTTCTTTGGAATGGCAACAAAATATTCAGAGGGATTTTTAGCAGTACGCTATAGAACGATTGATGAAGAAGGTCATGTACTTGGTGGACCATTCTATTACATAGAAAATGGTATGGGACATAAATGGAAATGGCTTGCGAAGATATTTGCATTCTTTGGAGCATGTGTAGGTTTATTTGGTATCGGAACATTTACACAGGTTAACGGAATTGCATCAGCGGTCCAGTCATTCTTTGACCCTAATAAAGAAGATACAGTTAGTATTTTAGGAAATGATTATTCAATTGCTATTGTAATCACAGCTTTTGTTTTAGCTATCTGTGTAGGATTAGTTGTAATTGGTGGTATTAAGAGAATTGCTAATGTATCACAGGTAATTGTACCATTTATGGCTGTTTTATATATTGTTGCAGTATTAGTTTTAATCGTAACTAATATTACAAAATTACCTGGAGCAATAGTGACAATAGTTGAATATGCATTTGGTGCAAAAGCAGTAGCAGGTGGTGTATTTGCATCTATAGCAATTTCAATGCAAAAAGGTATAGCAAGAGGTATTTTCTCAAATGAAGCAGGTCTTGGTTCAGCACCTATAGCAGCAGCTGCAGCAAAGACAAAAGATCCTGTTCGTCAGGGACTTGTAACAATGACAGGTACTTTCATAGATACAATTATTGTTTGTACATTAACAGGTCTTTCAATTGTAATGATGGGTGCATACAAAGTTGTTGGACTTGAAGGCGTTCAGGTTACGACATATGCTTTCCAGAAAGGATTAAGTTTTCTCCCGGCAGAAGTTTCAGCATTCATATTAATGGTATGTTTAGTATTCTTTGCATTCACAACTATTCTTGGATGGGATTACTATGGTGAAAGATGTTTGGAATATTTATCAAATAAAAGTAAAACTGCTGTAAAGGTTTATAGATGGTTATACATTTTAGCAGTATTTATCGGACCATATATGACTGTTAAGGCAGTATGGACAATTGCAGATATATTTAATGGACTTATGGCCATTCCAAATATTATTGCATTGTTTGTATTAAGTGGTATAGTTGCAAAAGAAACAAAAGATTATTTTGATGAAAAAAAGAAACAGAATAATAAATAGAGTATCTTAATAAATATTTTAGGAAGATATAAAACAATAAAAATAAGAAGGCAGTCTGAATGCTGATTATATGTACGAGAAATTTCGGATACATATAATAATGATTCAGACTGCCTTTTAAGTATATGCATTTTGACGCAAGATATAAGTATATTCAGATTAGTTTACAAATATAATTTAAGTTATGTTCTTAACCTATTTATTTAAATGAAAGAACACGGGGAAGTCAAACAAAAACATAGTTTGTTTAAAATGATTTCTGCATTATAATTAAGAAATTATTTGAGTAGAAAAATAATAAGAAAATCTTTTGTAAATATGGATGTTTTACAACAAAGGTATAATTGAATTTTTTTAGTAACTATGGTATTCTAGTTACAGATTTTGTATTAGTGCGCCCATTTTGTGGAATGATACAGATAAACATACGAAATAATAATAGAAAAAAGAGGAATAAACAATGAAGAGAGTGTTACTTAAACTTAGCGGTGAAGCTTTAGCCGGTGATAAGAAAACCGGATTTGATGAGGCAACTTGTGTTGCAGTTGCTAAGCAGGTTAAGCAACTTGTAGATAAGAATATAGAAGTTGGAATAGTTATAGGTGGAGGAAATTTTTGGAGAGGTCGTACAAGTGAAAAGATTGACAGACCTAAGGCAGATGGAATCGGTATGCTTGCCACAATTATGAACTGTATGTATGTGTCAGAAATATTCAGAACAGAAGGAATGGACACAGATGTATTTACACCATTTACATGCGGAACATGGACTAAATTATTTTCAAAGGATGAAGCTGTTAATGGATTAAAGGCAGGTAAGGTTTGTTTCTTCGCCGGAGGAACAGGTCATCCATATTTTTCAACAGATATGACAATGGTTTTAAGAGCCATTGAAATTGAAGCAGATTGTATTTTAGGAGCTAAAGCAATTGACGGTGTGTATGATAGTGATCCTGCTGTTAACCCGGATGCTAAGAAATATGATGAATTACCAATAAGTAAGATTGTAGATGACAGACTTGGAGTAATTGATCTTGCAGCAAGTGTTTTGGCAATGGAAAATAAAATGCCAATGCTTTTATTCGGATTGAATGAAGAAAATAGCATTATTAAGGCAGCAACAGGCGAGAAAATAGGAACAAAAATTACAGTAGAATAATTTATAGAATGAAGGAGTTTTAACATGGAAGAATTAATTATGACATATGAAGATAAGATGGAAAAGTCATTAGACAATTTATATAGTGAATACACATCTATTAGAGCAGGACGTGCGAATCCACATATTTTAGATAAGATTACAGTTGATTATTATGGTACACCAACACCACTTCAGCAGGTTGGTAATATTTCTGTACCTGAAGCAAGAATGATTGTAATTCAGCCTTGGGAAGCATCAATTTTGAAAGATATTGAAAAGGTACTTTTAATGTCTGATTTAGGATTAACACCAACTAATGATGGTAAGATGATTAGACTTGTTTTCCCTGAATTAACAGAAGAAAGAAGAAAAGAACTTGTAAAGGATGTTAAGAAAAAAGGTGAAAATGCAAAAGTTGCAGTTAGAAATATTAGAAGAGATGCAATGGATGCAATTAAGAAAAAAGGAAAAGAAGATGGAATTTCAGAAGATGAAATTAAGGAATATCAGGATGATGTTCAGAAATCTACAGATAAATATGTTGCAAAGATTGATGCAGCAGTAGAAGAAAAATCAAAGGAAATATTAACAGTATAATAGAAATGTTAATAAATCCTTAGCAAAAACAATTTCGTATTAATAAGTGGCTTTTGCAAAGAATAAAAATTGATTCTGTGCAAAAGCCATTTTAGAATGTATACAGAAACCGGAGGAAGTATGGCAGAGAGTATAGATTTAACAGGAATGAATATACCTAATCATATTGCCATTATTATGGATGGCAATGGAAGATGGGCAAAAAAGAGATTTTTACCTAGAAATGCAGGACATGTGGCAGGAGCAAAGACGGTAGAAAAAATAATAGAAGACGCATATGATTTAGGTGTTAAGTATTTGACTGTATATGCATTTTCAACAGAAAACTGGAACAGACCTGATGATGAAGTTGCAGCTTTAATGAAACTTCTCAAAAATTATTTAAAAGACTGTATTAAAAGAGCAAACAGCAACAATATGAGAGTAAGAGTTATAGGTGAAAGAAGCAGATTAGAACCTGAGATTGTTGAAAAAATAGAAGAATTAGAAGAGTGTTCAAAAAATAATACAGGTATTACATTTATCATTGCACTTAATTATGGAGCAAGAGATGAAATTGTAAGAGGAATCAGAAAAATATCTAGAGAATGTGCTGAAGGCAAAATTGCTCCGGAAGATATTACAGAAGATATGTTTAACGGTTTTTTAGATACTCACGATATTCCTGACCCTGATTTATTAATCAGAACAAGTGGAGAGTTAAGATTGTCAAATTATCTTTTATGGCAGCTTGCATATACAGAATTTTATTTTACAGATGTTTTATGGCCTGATTTTAATAAAGAGGAATTAAAAAAAGCTATAGCTAAGTATAATGAAAGAGACAGAAGATTTGGAAAAGTTGAGGAGAACTAAAGATGGTAATCAGTAAATTTATGAATAAATCTTTTTATGAAAGACTTTTTAGCGGAATAATTTTGGTGATAATTGCACTTATAACCATTATTTTAGGAAATGATGTTTTACTTGTTACAGTTGGAATTGTTTCCTTAATTGGTTTATATGAAATGAACAGAGTGTTTGGTATTGAAAAATATGCTACCGGAATATTATCATATATTGCAGTAATTATTTATTATGCAATGCTTCGTTTTGATATGATGACATATGTTCCATTTTTAATAGTTGCATTACTTATTGCATGCATGGCTATTTATGTTTTTGAATTTCCAAAATGCAAGACTGAACAGGTAATGGCAGCAATTTTTGGAACAATATATGTAGCAGTTATGTTGTCTTTTGTTTATTTAGTAAGAATGGGTAATAATGGCGCATATAATGTATGGTTAATATTCTTATGCTCATGGGGAAGTGATACATGTGCATATGTATTTGGTGTTGCATTTGGAAAACATAAAATGGCACCGGTGCTAAGCCCGAAGAAATCTATAGAAGGTGCTATAGGTGGAATACTTGGAGCAGCTGTATTAGGATTTGTTTATGCAACAGTATTTCAGAATAATATAGAAATGAGATATTTAGACCCTAGAATAGCATATCCAATCGTATGTGCAGCAGGAAGTCTTATTGCAATGACAGGAGATTTAGCTGCATCAGCAATAAAGAGAAATCATGATATTAAGGACTATGGTACACTTATACCGGGACATGGTGGCATAATGGATAGGTTTGACAGCGTAATATTTGTTGCACCTATAGTATGGCTCTTAATAAATTTCTTCTAAAATTTTAATATGAAAAAACTTAAATGTTAACAATTACAACATATACATTAGATAAAATATCATTTATGATAATTTTATGGTGCAGGTAAAATAAAAATAATTGTAGAATAGGTGGGAATGACAGTATGTCAAATATTATCAGTATTATAATAGCATTAATAATTTTCAGCGTATTAGTATTAATACATGAATTTGGACATTTTATTGTAGCAAAGAAAAATGGAATAGTAGTAAATGAATTCTCTATTGGAATGGGACCAAGAATTTGTAGTTTTGAAAAAGGTGGAACAAAGTATTCAATTAAATGTCTTCCATTTGGTGGCTCATGTGCCATGTTAGGAGAAGATGAAGATACAGTTGTAGAAGGTTCATTTAATTCAAAGTCGGTGTGGGCAAGAATGGCAGTAGTTTTTGCAGGACCTTTCTTTAACTTTATTCTTGCATTTGTTTTATCAGTCATTGTTATAGCAGCAATTGGAACAGATAAATCTTATGTAACGGCAGTGGATAAGTCATCACCTGCTTATGAAGCAGGGCTTAGAAAAGGAGATATAATTACTAAATATAATGGTACAGGAGTAAGTATCGGTAGAGAATTGTATTTAGAAGATTTTGTTAATCCTTTAGGTTCGGATAATGTAAAACTTACATTCATAAGAGATGGAAAAAAACAGAAAATTTCTTATAAGCCGGAAGAAGTAAAGAAATATATGGTTGGTATGTCATATAATTCCGGTGATACAGAGGCGACTATAGGAAATGTAACAGCCGGCAGTGCAATGGATGAAGCAGGAGCTCAGCCGGGAGATGTAGTGGTTGCTGTTGATGGAACAGAAATTAAATCAGGTGATGAGTTACAGAAATATATTGAAGAAAATCCATTTGGTGATAATACAGTTACGATAACGGTTAATAGAAATGGAAAGACTAAGGAACTTAAGATGACACCTCAGTATCAGACGGTTTATTCAAAAGGTTTTGAGTACAATCTTGCAAGAAAGAGAATGTCATTTGGAAGAACTTTAAAATATAGTTTTGTAGAAGTAAAATACCAGATTAATACAGTATTAAAGAGTTTAAAGATGCTTGTTACCGGAAAGGTTTCAGCAAATGAAGTATCAGGACCGGTGGGAATTGTAAGTGCAATTGGTGATACTTATAAAGCAAGTAAATCAGAAGGTGCATACAGGGCACTTTTAAGTCTCATCAATATGGCTATAATGTTGAGTGCAAACTTAGGTGTGATGAATCTTTTACCTTTGCCGGCATTAGATGGTGGAAGACTTGTATTTTGCATTATTGAAGTTATTAAGGGAAAACCTGTATCAAGAGATAAGGAAGGAATGGTACATTTCATTGGATTTGCATTATTGATGGTATTAATGCTATTCTTAATCTTTAACGATGTTAGAAAACTGTTGTAAGTAACTGCAAGTAATGTGAATGAAATTTTTTATAAATTTGTAAAATGCATCTGATTTGCAATAAAAATTAGGAGTCTGAATATGTATAGAGATTGTACAAAAGTGATAAAAATAGGTGATAAGGTAATTGGAGGAGGAAATCCAATCCTTATTCAGTCAATGACGAATACTAAAACAGAAGATGTAGAGGCAACTGTAAAGCAGATAAAGGAGTTAACTGTTGCAGGATGCGATATTATAAGATGTGCAGTTCCAACAATGGAGGCTGCTAAGGCTTTGAAGAAAATAAAAAAACAAATATCCATTCCATTAGTTGCAGATATTCATTTTGATTATAGACTTGCAATAGCAGCAATGGAAAATGGTGCAGATAAGATAAGAATTAATCCGGGAAACATCGGCAGCTTAGATAGAGTTAAAGCTGTAGTAGATGTGGCTAAGGAAAGAAATATCCCTATCCGTGTCGGTGTTAACAGCGGCTCATTAGAAAAACATATATTAGAAAAATATGGAAGAGTGACAGCAGAAGGAATTGTGGAGAGTGCACTTGATAAAGTTAAAATAATAGAAGATTTAGGCTATGATAATCTTGTTATAAGCATTAAATCATCAGATGTTTTAATGTGTGTAAAAGCTCATGAACTGATTGCTGATAAAACTAAATATCCATTACATGTTGGTATAACTGAATCAGGAACAGTTACATCAGGAAACATTAAGTCTGCAATTGGATTAGGACTTATTTTGAGTCAGGGAATAGGAGATACTATAAGAGTTTCTCTTACAGGAGATCCTGTTGAAGAGATAAGAAGTGCTAATTTAATTTTAAAGACTTTAGGATTAAAGCAGGGAGGAATTTCTGTAGTTTCATGCCCTACTTGTGGAAGAACACAGATTGACTTAATAGGACTTGCAACAAAAGTAGAAAAATTAGTGGAAAAATACCAGAATCTTGATATTAAAGTAGCTGTTATGGGATGTGTTGTAAACGGACCGGGAGAAGCTAAAGAAGCAGATTTGGGAATAGCAGGCGGAAATGGTGTCGGTATCCTTATGAAAAAAGGTGAAATAATTAAAAAGGTTCCTGAAGAAGAATTACTTAAAGCATTAGAATACGAATTGAAAAATTGGAGTGAGTAATATATGGAAAGAAAAACTTTTTTTGAAGTATTTCCAGATGTAAAACTTAATAGTGAATTAACAGAAATATTTGAACAGGTTGAAGTTACAAGAATTACTGCTAACAGAGACAGAACAAAATTGCGTATTTATATAGAAAGCAGCAGGCTTATTAATAAGCCTGCTATTTTATCTGTAGAAAATGAATTATGCAGACAATTAAAGATGGGAAAGAAAATATCCGTTCAGATAATGGAGCATTACAGTTTATCACAACAATATACTCCAAAAAATTTATTTGACATATATAAGGATAGTATTTATACAGAACTTTCCCAAAAAAGTGCACTGATAGCGACAATGTATAAAAAGGCACAATTTCAGTTCTTGTCCGATTCAGCTTTAGAGATGGAACTTGAAACGCATCTTATGACAGAGGAACGTATGAATGTCATAAAAAATACAATTGAGAATATTTACAATATTCGTTTTAATATTCCGCTAAAAGTTGTAATTAAGAAAGTTGAAGCACAAAAGGACAAATTTAAAGAACAGAAAGAAAAGAAACTTAGAAATGAAGTTGAAATCTTAATGAGCAGAAATAAGAGCAATAAGCCTGAAAAACAGGAAGAAAAGGCACAGGAAACACCTGAAAGACCTAAGATTGTAAAATCAACCCGCTCGGATAACCCTGATGTCGTATATGGTAGAGATTTCGAATTTGATGAAGAAACTAAAATTGCAGAATTATTTGATGACTCAGGTGAAGTAGTTATTAAGGGACAGATATTTAATATGGATGAAAGAGAAACAAGAAAAGGAAAGATTATTGTTTCTTTATCTGTAACTGATTTTACAGACAGTGTAATGGTTAAATTGTTCTTAGATAATACAGAGGTTTTGGCAGATTTTAA